>CAMPGG010000069.1 GCA_946885335.1 uncultured Chitinophagaceae bacterium | reverse complement strand
CTCCACCTCCTTCACCACCATCAAATGATGAATGTTCATCAGCAACATCATTAACTATAGGTACAACAAATAATGCCGGTACCGTTTGGGGTGCAACAGAAAGTACAGGAGTAACAGCTGGTTGTGCCACTGGTACTGCTGATGATGATGTCTGGTATAGGTTTACTGCTCCGGCAACAACGGCAACGGTTACCCTAAGTTCAATTGGAGGAAATCTGTCAACCTCGGGAGCCAGGGTACAAGCCTTTTCAGGATCATGTGGTTCATTAACTTCTATTTTATGTGGCAGCACCAGTTTAAACTTAACGGGTTTATCAACCGGAACACAATATTATTTGCGTGTTTATTCTGCTGGTTCGGGTTCACTTGGTGGACTTGCAAGCGGGTCTGCATTCAGCATTAATGTTTCAGGACCTCCTACATTACCAAGTGCAAACTACCAGGGAAGCCGCATGAGAGAAGTTTTTAAACAAACTACTTTATCCGCAGCTAACATACTTAATGATCCCTGGGAAATTGCTTATGGACCAGATGGTAATTTGTGGATCACTGAATCCAAAGGTTATAAAGTAAATAGAATGGATCCTGCTACAGGAGTAAAAACAACAGTGTTAGATTTATCAGCTGCTGCAACTGGCTATTTAACTGCAAGTGAACACACTGCTTTCAACAGGGAGTCTGATTTTGGAAGCAAATGGCCTCAGGGTGGCTTTGCAGGGTTGACTATACATCCTCAATTTAATGAGGGCAAAAAATTTGTGTATGTTTCATATGTACATACTTATGTCAGCGGAGTAATTTTTGTTAATCGCATTGTCAGGTTCACTTTTGACGAAGCCACAAACAAACTTCAAAACCCGGTTTCAATTTGTGATACATTACCCGGCAGCACCGATCACAATTCACAAAGAATGATCATTGCACCTGTAGATGGAGTGGATTATCTTTTTTATGCATCAGGCGATATGGGTGCAGGGCAATTTGATAATGTAAGCCGGCCTATCCGCTCGCAGATCACCGGTTCTTATGAAGGAAAGATCTTAAGATTCAACCTGGAACCAGATGGAGATGCAGGTACTTTAGATCAATGGATTCCCAATGATAACCCTTTTAATGGCGCCAGTCAAAGCGCAGTCTGGAGTACCGGTATGCGGAATAACCAAGGCTTTGCATACGCTGAAATTGATGGCGTGGGCCGTTTGTATGGTAGTAGTCATGGTCCTTTCAGTGATGATGAAATCAACATTATTGAAAAAGGAAAGAATTACGGTCACCCATTGGTGATAGGTTATGCGGCAGATCATAATTATAACAATGCAAGTGCCGGAAGTAAAACAGGTACTTTGCCTTATATAACTTCAGAAACTACAAATGCAACAACAATCGGAGCCAGTTATAAAGATCCCTTATTTTCCGGCTATGCACCTTCAAATACTTCTGTAATTAATATATGGAATAACCAAAGTAACAACGGTGCCTGGCCTTCCGAAGCATGGTCAGGGATGGATATATACACAGATAAAATTGTTCCGGGTTGGAAAAACTCGCTGGTTGTGGCTTCTTTAAAATGGGGCAGGGTATTAAGGTTTAAATTAGGGTCATCAGGTTCCACTATTTTACCAATTGGTGGTAGTGATACCCTTAGTTATTTTGGTGGGCAAAACAGGTTCAGGGATATGACTTTTGCACCTGGAGGAAAAGACTTGTTTGTAATAATGGATAAATCATCCACCACATCTGGCCCAAGTGCATTAAATCCTGTTGTACCAGCTTGCGGGGGATGCGTTTTGAAATACACTTTCCTTGGATATAATTCTGATGGTAATGGTAAAAGTATGATTCCAACATCTATTGATGTAACTGCAGGAACTGATAATACATGTGCAGATGGAACTACCATCACTATTGATGATTCTAATAATAATTTATGGGTTCCTATTACTGGTCCTGATGGGAACATCATGGCTGAAATCAAAGCCAATGGAAATAACCTGGGCACGGTAACTTCATCATTTTATACTAATGCAAATTCTATTCGGGAGGATAATAATAAAAACGTTTACCTGGATAGAAACCTGACTATAAACCCCCAGTACCAGCCAACAACTCCGGTTGATATCAGGCTTTATCTCACAGCAGGCGAATTGGCCAATTTGCAATCTGCCACAAATTCCCTGGGGGCGGCCAGTGGCGTTACAGGAATAAGTGATTTGAGCATTTTTAAAAACAATGATGCCTGCGGATCGGCTTTAAATAATGGGGCAACAAAGGTTATCCCTGTATTTGCGGAAGCACATGGCAGTAATGGTTATGTGTTACAAGGTACCATTAGCTCCTTTTCTTCCTTTTATTTTGCGAGTGATGATTATAGTGTATTGCCACTCCAGTTAATAACCTTTAATGGCGAATGGAAAAATAATGCCGCTTTATTAAAGTGGGAAACGGTAAATGAAAACAATACCGCTGAATTTATTGTTGAAAGAAGTCTTGATGGTTCCAATTACAGCCAGATAGGAACTGTAAGCGCCAGCGGAAATTCAACCACAAAAATTAATTATTCTTTCATTGATAATGATGCAGCCAGTCAACCTGCCGCTGTAATTTTCTACCGGTTAAAATTGGCCGACCAGGATGGCCGCTTCACCTACAGTAAATCAATTAGTATTGATCTGAAAAATATTCTTGACATTGTATTATTCCCGAATCCTGTAAAAGACAAATTAAACATCAGGTTAAATAATAGGGAATTGCAATCAATTACATTGGAGGTTACTGATCTGCAGGGTAGAAAAATGTACTCGGAGCGCAGAAACATAAACCCGAATGAATCATTAGAGATCAATGTAAAATCCTGGAAACCTCAATTATATATTTTAAAGGTTTTAAATGATAAGAAAGAAGTTCTTTCAGTCATGAAATTTGGAAAGATGTAAAATCAGGCATTTTTAATCTAAAAATAAATACCTATCTCTCAGAGATAGGTATTTTTGCTTCATGTACACCCTCAAAAAATCATTAGGTCAGCATTTTCTAAAAGATGAACAGGTTTGTATGCGGATGATCGAGGTGTTGCAAAAAAATTCTTTTCAACAATTATTGGAAGTAGGTCCGGGTGGTGGTGCATTAACCAAATATTTATTACAGTTAAAGGATATTGATTTTAAGGCCGTGGAACTGGATGAAGAAAAAATTACCTACCTCGAAAAAACATATCCGGAAATCAAAGGAAAGATCATTCACCAGAGTTTTCTCGATATGGAAAAGCCATTTAACGGTTCTTTTACTATTGTGGGCAATTTTCCTTACAACATTTCTACCCAAATTTTGTTCAAGACTCTGGATTGGCGACCTGATGTGGAATCTGTGATCGGTATGTTTCAAAAAGAAGTTGCTCAAAGGGTGGTGGCAAAGGAAGGGAGTAAAGTGTATGGTGTCAGCTCTGTGCTGATCCAGGCATTCTTTGAAACGGAATATCTTTTTGAGGTGGATGAAAATTGTTTTACCCCACCGCCTAAAGTAAAAAGTGCCGTTATCAGGCTTTGGCCTAAAAAACAACCAGTGGATATGCGATCGGAAAAACATTTATTTATGCTGGTGAAAGCGGCATTTAACCAGCGAAGAAAAACATTGCGCAACGCTGTAAAACATTTATTTGAACCTGGTATATTAACCGACGATTTATTTAATAAAAGAGCCGAACAGTTAAGTGTAACCGAATTTGGTAAACTAACCTTCAGCATGCGTTGATAAATTAAAAAGATGCAAAAGATCATTATAGCAACACCGGCTCACGAGTACGTTTATAACCGTTTACATCAATTGGGTTATGATGTATTAAATGAACCTGCTATTACCTACCAGCAACTTGAAAAGGAAATTGTCAATGCCACCGGTTTGATTGTTTCTACAAGAGTTAAGGTGGATCAGCCATTATTGGAAAAAGCCGGAGAGCTAAAATGGGTGGGCAGGTTAGGCAGCGGGCTTGAATTGATCGATGTTGATTTCGCTAAAACAAAAAATATTGAAGTAGTCAGCAGCCCCGAAGGAAACCGCGATGCTGTTGGGGAACATGCACTTGCATTATTGCTGGCACTATTAAATAATATTGTTACCGGTCATAATGAAGTAAAGCAAGGCATTTGGAAAAGAGATGAAAACCGAGGATTTGAATTGAATGGAAAAACCGTTGGCATTATTGGTTTTGGTAACGCAGGTAAAGCATTCGCCCAAAAATTAAAAGGATTTGATGTTACCATCCTGGCTAATGATAAATATAAATTTGATTTTGCCCAGGGGCATATTCATGAGGCATCTTTGGAACAGGTACTTCGTTACAGCGATGTAATCAGTATGCATGTACCGTTAACGGATGAAACTTTTCACATGGCCAATGAAGATTTTTTTAATAAGGCTGAAAAAAGTCCATGGTTTATCAATACCTGTCGTGGACCGGTTCATGATACGGATGCACTCATCAATGCTATAAAAGACAGCAAAATTGCCGGTGCCGGTCTCGATGTATTGGAAAATGAATCGCTTTCATCTTATTCAGAAAGGGAAAAAGAGCAGCTTGCCTGGCTGCATAAACATCCGCAGGTAATTATCACCCCCCATATTGCCGGGTATAGTTTTGAAGCTACTTTTAAAATGGCTAAAATATTATTGCAAAAGCTTGGACTTTCATGATTAAGCTTAAAATTCAGCCCCAAATTCCCGGACTTGCCGGGTAACTAAAAAAATTGGATTATATTTGTACACCTACAACGCTTCGGGTAAAATCTGAGGCGTTGTATTTTTTTTCTAATTACACGCCGGCTTAAAAGGCCGGATTTTTAAAAAAAGGAGGAGTTTATGAACGGTATTCAGTACCTGACACAGGAAAAACTTGACCAGTTGAAGCAGGAGCTTCAGCATATGAAAGGCGTTGAACGCCCTGCTGCCTCCAGAGCGATTGCGGAAGCCAGGGAAAAAGGCGATTTAAAAGAAAATGCCGAATACGATGCTGCCAAAGAGGGACAAGGTTTGCTTGAAGCAAAAATAGCTCACCTGGAAAGTGTTGTGGCAATGGCCAGGGTGTTGGACGAAAACAATATTGACACCAGCAAGGTTTCAATTTTAACCAAAGTGACGTTGACCAATCTTAAAACAAAGAAAAAAGTTACTTACCAGTTGGTGAGCGAAAACGAAGCGGATCTCAAAGCAGGAAAAATTTCAATCAGTTCACCTATTGGCCAGGGCATACTGGGTTTAGCGGTTGGCGATATTGCCGATGTTGAAGCCCCGGCTGGTCTGATTAAGTTCAAGATAGAAGAAATCAGCATATAATTTTTGTTGTTATGATATGATAAAAGCGCTGCATTTGCAGGGCTTTTATTTTTGCAGAAAGGCCTAACTTGATGACCAGATGTTACGGCGGTTAAAATATTATTTATATAACCGGCTTTTAAAACTCAAAGGCATGACAATCTTTTCTAAAATTATTGCAGGAGAAATTCCGGGTTATAAGATTGCTGAGAATGAAAAATTCGCTGCATTCCTGGATGCGTTTCCATTGCGGGAGGGACATACACTGGTTGTTCCAAAACTGGAAGTGGATAATATGTTTGATCTGCCGGAAGATTATCTTTCTGAGCTGTTGGTATTTGCGCAACCCATCGCCAAGGCTATTGAAAAAGCGTTTGACTGTAACCGTTGTGGGATCAGTGTTGTTGGACTTGAAGTTCCTCACGCTCATGTACACCTGATACCCATTAATTCAGCAAATGATTTAAATTTTAATCAATCCAAATTGAATGTTTCAAAGGATGATCTAAAGAAAACACAAGCCAGGATCCTGGACCAGCTTGAAAAATGAATCAATGCAAAAAATATTTTTTTCAATAGCTTTTATATTTTTTTTGTGTTTAAATGGACAGGCACAAATTAAGGACACCGATAAATTCATCCGGGAATTATTCAATTCTTTTCAAACCATGGATGAAAAAAGATTCATTGATCTTTATCCTGATGCCATTCAATTAAAAACTATTTTACTCGATTTAATGAAGAGGCAAACAGGTTCTGATACTACTGCACTTCAATTAGGAAAGGCTATGCTGAATGAGATCACAGATAGTTCTCTTTACATCGATTATGCAAAAGAATACCGCAAGGCAATGGATTCCGCAAAACTGGCCGGTGTAAATTGGGCTGATGCAAAATTCATGTTTTCCCAGGCTGATACCGCTGTTGCGGAAGATATTGAGGGTAAAATGCTTCGCGGAATGATTTATTTTACCAGCGGACAAAAGGATTATTTTATTTCATTTTACGAAGTCTTGTGGCCAAAAGTCATGGACGGGTGGTTGGGCGCCAGCATTCGTAATATTGGAGAAATGAAACATCCGGAAGATGAATAGAATTACCGGATCCTTCCCGGGTTCTTTTTTGCAAAATCTTCCCAGCCTTTTATGCTTTTTCCACTATGGGTAACCGGTACTTTTGATTGAAAATGATGACAGACCGCTACGGCCAAAGCATCTGTTGCATCGTAAGAAGAAGGATTTTCCATCAGCTTGATGATTTGCTGTAACATCCGCCACACCTGCTCTTTGTCAGCATTTCCGTTACCTGTAATAGATTGCTTTATTTTTTTAGGAGAATATTCTGTAACCGGTATTCCCGTGGTTAATGCAGCAGCAATAGCAACACCCTGGGCACGGCCCAATTTCAACATGCTTTGTACATTCTTGCCAAAAAAAGGAGCTTCAATTGCCAATTCATCGGGGCAAAAAATGGAAACCAGGGAGGCCACTTTATCATGGATCAAACGTAATCTTTCATAATTATTTTGTTTGCTAGAAAGCTTTAGGACATTCATTTCTTTTAATAATATAGTGTTGCCATTAATTTCAATAATACCATAACCCATAAACAAAGTTCCGGGGTCAATACCTAATATAATTTTAGAGGGCTTTTGCAAACACTTATTTTTACCGCCAATGAAGCTGAACAAAAATATCAAAATCTTTTTCAATTACTTCCTCGGGCCCTTATTGTTTATTTATTTGTCGGTGTCTATTTACCGGCAAATCAACCGGCAACCAGACCTTGAACATGCCTGGCAACAATTAAAAATTTCATTTTTAGGAACAGGTGCATCCAGTTTATCATTCATCATCATTCTAATGCTGGGTAACTGGGGTATTGAAGCTATGAAATGGAAACTGGCTATTGAAAAAATTCAGCCCATCAGTTTTATAAAATCATTAAAAGCAATTTTTTCAGGTGTATCATTCTCCGTCACTACACCCAACAGGGTAGGTGAATATTTTGGCCGTGTATTGTATATGAAAGAAGGAAATCGATTGAAAGCGATCTCGTTGACCATCGTCTGCAGTATCAGCCAGTTACTAGTAACACTTTGGATGGGTTTATTCGGACTACTGGTTTTAAAAAAACAGATCGAGGCCAGCCAGATGATCACATCCCTATGGTTACAGCTTTTAATCAGCGGTGTGGCCATTACTTGTGTTTTATTAACATTATTTTATTTCAGGCTTTCATGGATGGTAAAATGGATTGATCGGTTACCCGGAAGCTCCCGTTTTAGCTGGCTGATCAATGCAATTGAAGATTTTAATGCAACCTTATTATTAAAGCTGTTGTCCTTATCTATAGTCAGGTTTAGCATCTTTTGCATCCAATACTACCTGATGTTTCGTTTATTTGGAGTGGAAGTTTTATGGTGGCAGGGCTTTTGGGCATTAAGCATCAGTTTTTTGATATTGGCCGTAATTCCATCCATTGCATTGGCAGATCTTGGATTAAGGGGTGAAGTGACTATTAAACTTTTTGGTTTATTTAGTTCAAATGTATTGGCCATTACTGTTAGTACGGCAGCCATGTGGTTTATTAACCTGGTATTACCGGCTATCGTAGGGAGTTTATTAATTTTAAGTATTAAAATCTTTGCAAATAAAAATGAAGTTTAAATTTTTTACAATTATCGGTTTATTACTGCTGGCTATTAATATGAATGGGGAACCTACCTTTCAATCTTACAATGATGATTTTTGTGGCATATCGAACCGGTCATTCAGGGTTAATGAAAAAGTGAATTACAAGGTTTTTTATTCTATTGCAGGTATCTATATAGATGCGGGTGATGCTACATTTACCAGCACTTTACAAAAACTCAATAACCGGCCTGTATTTCATGTGGTAGCAGATGGAAAAACGAATCCGCGTTACGACTGGATATTTAAAGTGCGTGACCGTTATGAAAGTTTCATTGATACTTCTTCCATGCAGCCATTGAAATTTATAAGAAATGTAAGTGAGGGCAGTTACAAAAAATACGAGAATGTAACTTTTAACCGGGATGCAAATACTGCTGTTACAAATGATGGTGTATATAAAGTTCCCAATTGTGTACAGGATGTAATAAGCTCCATTTATTATGCACGCAATATTGATTTTTCCAGGTACAAGCCGGGAGACAGGATCAATTTTTCCATGTTCCTGGATAATGAATTGTACAACATGTATATCCGCTACCTGGGTAAAGAAACCATCAAGACCAAGTATGGCAAATTCAAAGCCATTAAATTCAAACCACTATTATTAAAAGGATCCATCTTTGAAGGTGGTGAAAAAATGACGGTTTGGGTGAGTGATGATGCAAACCATTTGCCTCTTCGTATAGAGAGCCCGATTTCTGTTGGCAGTGTAAAGATCGACATGATGGAATATAGCAATTTGCGTTACCCATTGACTTCTATGGTGAAGAAAAAATAATGAGAAGAAGTTTTACACTGTAGTTCTCTTATAGATCTTCTAAACGCAAAAATTCATTTGGCCGGATTCCTCTTTCCGTGTCATGCAATGTGCAACATTCATGTACAGGATCATGTTCAAAAAACAGGATATAATCATTGGCTAATGCTTCATTCAGGAAAGATTTTTTTTCGTTCAATGTAGTAAGCGGGAACATATCATAAGCCATAACATAAGGTATAGGAATATGACCGTGAGATGGTAACAGGTCGGCCATATAAACAATCGTTTTTCCTTTATAATTAATTTGTGGCAGCATCATACTTTCTGTATGGCCATCAACAAAACGGATAGAAATATTTTGGGTGAATGTTTGAATGGGTAAATTATTATCAACTTGTTTCCCGTCCTGAATAAATTCTAACTGGCCATTTTCCTGGATGGGTAAAATATTTTCTTTCAGAAAGGATGCCTTTTCTCTTTCATTTGGATATACTGCCCAATTCCAATGCTTTTGATTACTCCAGTAAACAGCATTTTTAAAAGCCGGCAGCAGTTTGTCATTTTGTTTAATAACAGAACCTCCACAATGATCAAAGTGCAGGTGTGTTAGGAATACATCCGTAATATCATCCGGCGAAAATCCACAGCTTGCCAGCGAACTATTCAAACTGTTTTCACCATGCAGGTAATAATGTTTAAAGAATTTATCGCTTTGTTTATCACCAATTCCATTGTCAATTAATATCAACCTGTCACCATCTTCAATCAACAAACTTCGCATGGCCCAGGGACAAAGATTATTTTCATCTGCCGGGTTAATTTTATTCCAGATGGTCTTAGGAACTACCCCGAACATGGCGCCACCATCTAACTTAAAATATCCCGTATCTATCGAATATAATTGCATGCTTTATTGATTTACTGTTTGCGAATTCTTTTTAGCCGCCTTTGCTGTTAAAATCAGCCATACAAGTCCTAATGCAAAGAAAACAATTAATACAAGAATAGAATTACGCATCGATTTTGTTAATCCTTCAATTACGCCAAAACTTACGAGGCCTAAAACAATAGCCAGCTTTTCAGATACATCATAAAAACTAAAAAAAGATGCGGTGTCTTTTGTTTCAGGCATTAATTTACTGTATGTACTTCTGCTCATTGATTGTATGCCACCCATCATTAAACCAACCAATGCCGCAAGAATATAAAAATGCATTTCTGTTTGCATCAGGTAACCCGCAATACAAACACCGATCCATAAAATCACCGTTAATTGTAACACATTCAGGTTGCCAATGCGAGCCGATAATCTTGACATACCAATAGCACCGGCAATGGCTACCAATTGAATGATAACCGCGGTAATAATTAATTTCGCATTTTCCAGTTTTAATTCTTTGATGCCATAATCAATAGCCACCAGCATAACCGTTTGTACACCCATACTGTAAAAGAAAAATGCCGCTAAAAATCTTTTTAATACCGGCATATGTGTTAACTGGTCCCATACAATTTTTAATTCATGAAATCCATTAACCAGTACATGCTTACGGGCAGCCCTAACCGATTTGCTGGCAATGGGTAAAGCCCTGAACGTGATTTGGGCAAATGCAATCCACCAGATACCAACCAGCAAAAATGTAATTTTTAATGGCATCGTATCGTTTGGCATCAACATCACCAGGCCAAAACCGATCATTTGCATGATCACGCTGCCAATATAACCCATGGTATACCCTTTAGCGCTGATGCGATCCATATCTTTTTCTGCGGCTATTTCGGGTAAATAAGAATTGTAAAAAACCTGGCTGCCGTAAAATCCAATACCGGCCAGCATAAAACACAATAAACCAAAGAACATATTGTCTTTGTGAAAGAAGAACAACAATGAACAACTTGCTGCTCCCAGGTAACAGAAAAACTTCATGAAATTTTTCTTATTGCCTTTATAATCTGCAATAGAAGATAGGATAGGCGAGATAATTGCTACAACCAGGAAACCAAAAGCCAGCACATATTCTTTCAGTTCCGTATTAATAAAATGCCTTCCTAAAAAAGGAATACCATTTGGATAATTTTCTAGGGAGGTGACTATCGCATAATAAGCCGGAAAAAAAGTTGTGGTGATTACCAGGTTATAAACGGAATTGGCCCAATCGTACATGGCCCACCCGTTTACCGCTTTTTTAGATGCAGTTTGCATACAAAGAATTTATTAAGAAGTAAGATATGAAAACTGAACCTTATTTATCCATTCATGGATTTGGATCTTTTTCATTTTCTCCCTGGGTTGCAGGCATCTCACCAGAGATATCCATTTTGGAGAAAGGTAATTTGCGCAGGGTGTTGAATTTATTATCCGTCAGTTCTATGTTCACCGGTTTTTTATCAAAAACATTTTCACTGATTAAATTACTGATAGCTAAAAAAGATTCATCATCAATGCCGGCTAATTTTTCTTCAACTACAACCATGCGGAAAGTAACAGTATCTTTCTGTTTTAATAACTGGAAGCTTTTTGTTTCAGTAACGTTTTTGTTGTACGTCGTATCAATATAATATAAAAGATCAGCAGTTTGCCTGGCCTGCACTTCTTCAATTCCATTTTTATAAAAAACATCAATGTGTTCTATGGTTACTTTATCGCCATAATTGCTGCAATGAACAAAACTTAAAATTAAAAAGGCAAAAAGAAGTTTGCGTAAGGTGTTAGTCATGGTTAAAAATTAAATAGAAATGATCAAAAAAAATCAACGGGGCAGGTACCCGCCAAGCATCAATAATAGTAACACAATGCCTACGATTATACGATAAATGCCAAAAACACGAAAACCATGTTTTTGCAAAAATCCAATAAAGAATTTAATAGCCAGCAAAGCCACCACGAACGCAACCGCATTACCAATGGCCAGTAACTTAATATCAGATGGGGTAAATGTTTCATACCCTTGCAATAGTTTATAGCCGGTAGCTGCAGCCATGGTTGGCACTGCAAGAAAAAATGAAAATTCAGCTGCCAGGTTCCGGGTCAGTTTTTGTTGCATGCCACCAATGATAGATGCCGCACTGCGGCTTACTCCCGGGATCATGGCAATTACCTGCCATAAACCAATGATGAATGCATTCTTATACGTCATTTGCGGTTCATCTTCAATAACGGGGTTCTTAAAATAATTATCAATCATCAAAAGAACAACGCCACCCATGATCAGTGAAATGATCACTGTTGTGGTGCTTTCCAGCATCATATCTATTTTATCCGAAAAAATATATCCGAGTACCAAAGCAGGTATTACTGCTACAAATAATTTCAGGTAGAAGGTGGGATTCTTAAAATCAAAGAATTTTTTCCAATACAAAACAACCACAGCGAGGATGGCACCCAATTGAATGGCTACAATAAATAATTTGGTAAATTCTTTATCTTCTACGTTCAGCAGTTTTTCCGCAATGATCATATGGCCTGTCGATGAAACAGGTAAAAATTCTGTAAGACCTTCAACAATGGCAATAATAATAGCTTCTAAAATGGACATATTGTAAACACTTCGATGTTATGTGATGATATAAAAAAACCGATTTAAATTGTTCATCACATTTTAAATCGGTGTATGGAATGGATTAAAAATTATCCTTTGGGTTTTCTGAAAATGGCAAATATTTCAACTACTAAGCCGGCGATGATCAATAATGGTGCGATGGTGATCCGGGTTGTGCTGTATACTTCGGCCTCATTAAAAACATTGGGATCCGGGCTTTTTCCACCAGCCATTAATATAAAACCTATGGCGATGATAACAACACCAGCAAGCATCCACAAATAATTTTCTTTTCCAAACATGGCAGTAGTAGAATGTACATCCCGTGTTTTAGTCACTACCGTTTTTGTTTGTTTTTTTTCTGACATAATAAGAAATTAAGGGTGCAATATAGTTTTTTATCTTTTTAATTTTTTACCGGATCATTAATACAGGTCATCCAGTTTCATGCGTAAATATTTAATGACACTTCGGTGTGTGCTGAAAACCGAAATAAAAATTCCAATGATCAGCAAAGCCAGGAACAGTAGTAAAATCATGGTATTATCATGTAAGGCTTTCAGATCGGGCAAGAATTTCTCCGCCAGGGTAATTACACCGTAAACCGCTGCTATGGCGATTACTGCACTGATAGCTCCATTGATCAATGGAGCTATCAGTGCAGTAATCG
>CAMPGG010000068.1 GCA_946885335.1 uncultured Chitinophagaceae bacterium | reverse complement strand
GCTTTTGCGCATCTATTCTTCCTTCATTCAAAGGAACATCCGTTCGCTCCCGGCTTAGAATATGATAAATACGAAAACGGTCAATGTATTTATCTTTTAAATCTTCCAGTGCTTCTTTGAATATGATTGAATTTTTATTGCGATTACCATAAATCAAAGTAAACGTACTGCCAGGCTCTGTTCGAAAGGTGGTTTTGATAATAGATAAAACCGGTGTAATACCACTGCCTGCTACAAAGGCCACATAATTTTTTGTATGTTGGGGATCCAGTTCCGTATAAAATTTTCCAACCGGCGGCATCACTTCTATCACATCACCTTTTTTCAACTGTTCATTGGCGTGAGTTGAAAACAAACCGCCATCCACTTTTTTGATAGCCACCCTCCATTCATCATCAAATGGGCTGCTGCAAATGGAATAAGTACGTCTCACTTCCTCCCCATTTAAATGCGTACGCATGGTTAAACTTTGCCCCTGGCTAAATCGAAAAGTGTTTTTTAAATCTTCCGGCATATCAAAAACCACCGAAACGCAATCATCCGTTTCCTGGTTTATTTCCTTTATGGTTAATGGGTGAAAATGGATCATGAAAACAATCGTTATGCAAACAAATTATTAATCCGGTTAAGAGGAAAATTCAATTTTTGAAATGTATTTATTTTTTCAAACCGCTGATCAAATGGGTTACCATATTTTCTTCAAGTTCAGCAGGTGTAATTTTTTTCTGGCTGCGATGCCAGAATTCCAAACCGCGTACTGCCGAAAGAATAGTTAATACGGCAACATATGGAAGAATAGGCTTGAATTCCTTTTTTTGAATACATTCCTCAACGATGGATTCAAGTTTCTGCACGTAAGTGCGCCGCTGGTTAATAAAGTTGGATAAATGTGGTTCTGATAAATGGATCCACTCGTGTGTCATCACGTGATAATCTTCGAACCGGTTCAACATCATTTGTACATGAAAACGAATAATGGATTCTATTTTGACGGAACAGGCAGCATTTTCATCAGTTAATTTATCAAGATGCTGGTTACAATCGTCAGCCGCACGAAATACAATTTCCTGCAGGATCTGTGATTTAGATTGTATATGATTATAGAGGCTGGCAGCTTCAATGCCAACACTTTCAGCCAGGTCACGCATAGATGTTGCGCTAAAACCTTTTTCGCGAAACATTACCGCGGCCTTTTCTAATATTATTTCCTTTTTTGTTGATTTTTTTTGAGCATTCTTCGGCATGCTTCAAAGATAGTAAACAGAGGCGGAATGCTTACAAGGGTTCGTTTAACACTTTCCACAAAAGATCTTTTAATTCTGTTAAACCCTGCCCGGTTACTGACGAAATAAACAAATGAGGAACATTGGCTGGTAATTCTTTTTTGATAGCCTGTTTTAATTCATCATCCAGCATATCACTCTTGCTAACGGCTATTACAAATTGTTTATTCAATAATTCAGGGTTGAATTCTTCCAATTCTTTTACCAGTACTTCATATTCATGTTTATGATCCGGGCTGTCAGCTGGTATTAAGAAAAGTAAAACAGGGTTTCGTTCTATGTGGCGAAGAAACCGGTGACCAAGTCCTTTGCCTTCAGCGGCACCTTCAATAATCCCGGGCAGATCGGCGATGCAAAAACTCTTATCATCGCGGTAAGGGACTATTCCCAGGTTAGGGGTAATGGTTGTAAATGCATAATCTGCAATTTTTGGTTTGGCCGCCGTGATAACGGATAATAAAGTTGACTTACCTGCATTGGGAAAGCCCACTAATCCTACATCTGCCAATACTTTTAGTTCCAGCACCTTCCAACCTTCATGACCCGGTTCACCGGGTTGGGCATGTTCCGGTGCCTGGTTGGTAGGTGTTGCAAAATTCGAATTCCCTAAACCACCGCGACCACCACTAAGCCAGATAACTTCCTGCCCATGCTCCAGGATCTCCGCTTCTTTTTCGCCTGTTTCTTCATCAGTGGCTATAGTACCTAATGGCACTTCCAGGATGATATCCTTTCCATTTCGGCCGGTTTTATTGGTATCACCACCTTTATCACCGTTTTCGGCCAATACGTTTTTATAGTACCTCAGGTGTAAAAGTGTCCAAAGATTTTTATTCCCTTTAAGAATAATGTGTCCGCCGCGACCACCATCACCGCCGTCTGGCCCACCAAAAGCGGTTAGTTTACTGCGTAAAAAATGTTTGATACCTGCACCGCCATGTCCACTGCGACAAAAGATCCTGATCTGGTCTACGAAATTGCTTTTCTGCACGCTTAATTTTTTGAAAAGGCAAAGATACTTGGTTCAAAATGAAGTGGCGGATCAATCAGTCTTTTATTAGGCAGGATAAAATGTGCAATCCCAAATACAAAAGCAGGCCATCGCAGCCTGCTCTAAAGCCAACATAGGGGTTTGTCCGGCCAAAACATTCACTCAATAGATTGAGAAACGATATCACCATGTTATCGAAATGCAGCATATCCAGGTTGCCTGGTTTTGCATTTTTAACCGGGTGAACTTGTTTATTATATGGAATTATCCTGCATGAATCCTTTAATAAAAAAAGCGTTGGCTATAGACCAACGCCTTTTACAATGATAAATTGAATATCACTGAACAACCAACTTTTGCGAGAATACGGTTTTATTTTGTTCATTCATAACCTGCACCATGTAAACGCCTTTGGCTGATGCCGGGTTAATATTGATTGATTCGCTTTGGTCATTACCTAAAACATTTACTTTTTGCTGAAGGATAGTTCTTCCCATTACATCCCGCAGTTCTATGCGATAATTGCCGGCCTGTAAGCTGTTGAAGCGTACAGCAAATGTATTCTGGCTTACCGGGTTGGGATAAAGCTGTATCCTGTTATCCAGGTCCGCATCCCTGTTTTGTACAATAGAAATTTCTTTGAGTGGATTGGATGGTTTGGTAAATAATATATTGCCATTGGCCATATCAGAACTACGGAAAATACCGGTAGAGGTTTGATAGATCTCCGCACTCCAATTGGCAGGATCAACAAGATAATAAGCATCCGGGTTTTGAGCGCTGCTCACCATTAATTTTCCAGCATCGTTTACCACCATGCCATTGACTGAAAAATTTCCGGGAAGTCCTTTAATAGTTCCCTGTAAAGTAGCCACTCTGGTATCTATATTTACTTTAAAAACTTTTTTTGTTGCGGTAACGATATACAAATGACCATTATCATCAGCCACAATATCACCACCAAAACTGCTGCAACTATTATGAATGGATAAACCTTCATTTGCAGGATCATCCACCAAAGAACCCAGATCCGTTATCACTGTTTTCTTTCCTGTTGTGAATTTGATAAATCGCTCACCATCATTCGTAATCGCATATCCATTACCGTCAGGTGTGATAACCATCCGGGTAACGATTTTTCCCTGGTCCTTTTTATCATTGTTAATGTTGGTAAACGGCTGATCGGTTACATAATATACTTTCATTGTTTGCAGGTCAATATATCGCAGCTGGTCGATGAACATGGGTGTAAAATATAAACGCTGGTTTCTGCGATCGTAGGCAATGGCCGCCACGCCCGTATTGAAAACTGCCTGTCCTGCAAACTGGCTGGCATTCGATATTTCAGCAACTGGTTTTTTAGATTGTGCATCATAGGCAACTGTTTTTACTTCAGTCCCATTGAGCAAAATTTCACTGTATTCACCGGTTTGTGTATTTAACATGCGAAGCGCATTCCAGCCGGCACCATCTCCTTTTAAATCAGTGACTGCATAAGCAAACCGATCTTTTTTTTGAGCTATTGTACACAAGGAGATTAAGAGGAATGAGATAAGAAAGAGTATATTATTTCTCATAAAATAAAATTGTGGTTTTGAGCGACTATTAAATTACCACAAATTTTTCCAGTTTAAAAATTTTTGTATAGATCAGTTTGGATGGAGCAGAGGGATTGGGAATTTGGAATTAGGAATTTGGAATTAGTTCTGCAATTAAATCAGGCATTACAGATTGAAAAGATTTTTGACTTTTAACTTTTGCCTTTTAACTTATCTCAAAGCATGTCTTCCTGGCTGGCTCTTTTAAGTAATTCTTTTTCTTCTTCTGTCAGGTGATCATACCCTTTTTGGTTGATTTTATCGAGTATTTCATCTACCCTTTGCTGCGAAAGATTCAGTGTCTTTTTATAAGGTTTGGTAGTTGTCTTGTAAAACAGCTGGTCTTTTATACGCTTACCTTTTTTCGGTTTATCCGGACGGAAAAGATCGTTTACCCAGGTAAAGAAATCATTCATCCATCCATCCAAATCATAACCCTTACGCATCGTAAAAATGAATAATGCACCCATGCCTGCCCCGGCGATATGGGCTATATGGCCACCATGATTTTTATATGGAATCGTAGCCAGGTCAATCAGCACAAACAAAACAGTTAACACCCACAATGGAATACCGCCCATGATCATGGGAAAGATGCGGTAATTAGGCGCCAGCATGGTTGTAGCTACAGCCACCGCCATAACGCCTGCTGATGCCCCCAATGCTTTTGAATATGGCAGGTCAGGCTTTAGAACGGTAAGAAAGTTATAAGCCAGCACATAAAATAATGCCCCTGCCAAAGCCCCATAAATATAAATGGGAATTACTTTTTTGGGCCCTGTGAGATCCTGTAAAATATACCCGAATACCCATAACCAAAGCATATTGCCTATTACATGCCATAGGCCATCATGCATAAAAAAATGGGTGATCAGCGTCCAGGGCCGGGTGATAAAAACGGAAAGATCCGCTGGCAATGCTACCCAGTTTAAAACCTGGGAATCGTACATGCCAATATTGTCGTTGAAAAAATAGATGACCTTGATAAATGCGAATAATACAAAAACCGTGAGGTTAATAGCAATCAGCATGAACAGCGGATTACTATCCTTGTTGATGGATAAACGGCTTCTGTATTCTTTCTCGTATAAACCCATTCTACTCAAAATTGTCTTTTATAAAATTACAAAGCCTGCAGGCAGCAAACAAAGTCAATTAAATTTTTATACCCGTTTTAATATAACGTCCGGCGATTGGTTTTGTTCCAAAATAATACAATAATAAATCCGGTAATGGCACCGCCAAGGTGGGCAAAATGCGCAATATTATCACCGCTAATTTGAGCAAATCCGCCAAACAAATCAAGTGCGACCAACCCAATCATTAGATATTTGGCTTTGATGGGAATGGGTATAAACATCAGGTATAATTGGGTATTGGGGAAAAGATAACCAAAGGCAATAAAAATGCCCATCACGGCTCCTGAAGCTCCCACTGCATAAGCCGGGTTCCCGGTTAAATACTGTACAACAAGATGAGCAAAGGCTGCTCCCAGGCCACAGGCTAAATAGAAAAATAAAAATCGTTTAGGACCCCATAAATTCTCCAGGATCTTACCAAACATCCACAAGCCAAACATATTAAAAAATATATGTCCCAGGTTTGCATGAGAAAACATGTGGGTGAAAATCTGGTATGGCTTAAAAAATGGCGTTTGAATGGGCCATAATCCAAATATGACATTTAAAATAGTGGGTCCTTCATCTTCAATATAAAACCGGGCACCCAATGCCAGGTTTGCAATAAAAAAGAGAACATTAATGATCAGGAGGTTTTTTACAACCGGTGGAAAATTATTGGGACGATAATACTGCATTCGATAAAGTTATCAGATATTCTAATTATTAAAGTTTTGTAACAATGAATTATGCCAAAAGTTTTGTTGGTTCCGGTTCATGTTAATTTCTCAATTTCAATTGAACCACGTTTTCAATGTGCAGCGTGTGTGGAAACATATCAACCGGTTGTATCCGCTTTACATCATATTTTTCTTTTAGTAAATTCAGATCTCTTGCCTGCGTAGCAGGATTGCAACTTACATACACTACTGTCGGCGCTTCCATTTCCAGGATCTTGAGAACCAGTTTTTCGTGCATGCCTGCCCGTGGGGGATCGGTGATGATCACATCGGGCCGGCCATGTTTGGCAAAAAATGCATCATCGCAAACATCAATCACATCGCCTGCATAAAATTCCGCATGATGGGCATTGTTTAACATGGCATTTTCTTTGGCATCTTCCACAGCAGCTACAACCGTTTCTACACCAATAATTTTTTTGGCAAGATTACTTACAAAAATGCCGATACTGCCCGTACCACAATAAAGATCATACACCGTTTCCTGCCCGGTTAGTTCCGCAAATTCACTGGTTATGCGGTATAATTGCTCTCCCTGTTTTGTATTGGTTTGAAAAAAAGAGGTCGGGCCAATCTTGAACTGGTATTTATTTCCATCACTTGTCGATAATTCTTCAATAATGTATCCTTTGCCATGAAAAATAACGGGATGCAAGTCGTACAAACTATCATTTTTCTTGGTGTTGATGGTATATAACCAGGTACTAACTAAAGGAAAGCTGGTTTTTAAAAACTGCATCAGGCTTTCAATCTTTTCTTCATCAGCTTCTCCAACAACCATATTGACCATCACTTCACCGGTTGTTGCCGTTCGCACCTGCATGGTTCGCATAAATCCCTGGTGTTCGCGAATATCATAAAATGAATAATGGTTTTCTTTGGCAAATTGCCTGGCAGCCAACCTAATTTCGTTGGTTGGTTCGGGTTGTAACCAGCACTTTTGTATATCTACCACTTTATCAAAAAAACCGCGGGCATGAAAACCGGCTACATCAATTTCTCCATTAATATCTTCATCATTCAATTCACCAGGTAATAAATAACGCTTATTGCCAAAAGTATATTCCAGTTTATTGCGGTAAAAACGTGTTTCGGCTGCTCCACGAATGGGCATGATTTCCGGCATATCAACCTTACCAATTCGCTTTAAACTATCGGTAACCTGTTGTTGTTTGTATTGTAATTGTTTTTCATAAGGCAGCATCTGCCATTGACAACCGCCGCAAACACCAAAGTGCTGGCAAAATGGTTGAACCCTGTCGGCAGAATAAGAACGGAACTGGACAGGCGTACCTTCCGCCCAATCCTTTTTATTTTTTCTTAACCGGAGATCTACCACATCTCCCGGCACCACACCTTCCGCAAAGATTACTTTACCTTCAACCCGGGCAAGCGATTTTCCTTCTGCCGCATATGCTTCCATCAACACATTGGGTAAAATAATTTTTTTCTTTTTTCGCATAAGCCGCAAAAGTAAGCGTTTCCTTTCTGCCAGCGGGGCAACCCTTACAAGGCATTTTACATCTTGTTAACTTAGCTGAAAATGATTTTAGATAACTTTAACGCTTAAACAACCCAATGAATAAATTTTTGTCGATTCTTCTACTGATTGCTTCATTACAAGTAAATGCCCAGGGATACGAGATTAAAGTAACACTGACCCCTTTTAAAAACCAATATATTTATCTTGGAAGTTATTATGGCAAACAATTACCGATTGTAGATTCGGCCTTATTGAATGATAAAGGTGAAGCAACCTTTAAAGGCAATCAGCCATTGGGCGGTGGAATTTACCTGGTCGGCTACCCAAACAAAATGGGATTTTTTGAAATACTGGTAGATAAGCAACAACAATTTTCCATTATTGCCGATACAAACAGGGTGCTTGAGAATATTCGCTTTATCAACTCACCGGACAATGTTTTATTCAATAACTACCAAAAGTACATGCAGCAAAAAGGTCGCAGTATGGATAGCGCTGTACAACTGCGAAAAGCAAACCCTGAATCCGCGGCTTTAAAAACACATATTGAAAAAACCAATGAAGAAATAAAAACTTACCGCAATAGTATTTTAGAAAAAGAACCCAATTCGATGATGGCTTTTTTATTGACGGCTATGCGTGAACCTGAAATTCCACCAGCAGCCCAGCATCCCGGCGGAAAATATGATTCCGCTTATGCATACCGTTATTATAAAGATCATTATTGGGATGGAGTAAATTTTTTTGATGATCGCCTGGCCCGTACGCCATTTTTTGAAAATAAACTGGATCGGTATTTTGAACAGGTGGTAGTTCAGCAACCCGATTCAATCATCAAAGAAATTGACTGGATGATGGGCTATGCAAGTGTGAATGAAGAAATGCAAAAATTTCTTTTATTAAAATTCATCAATCGTTACCTGAACCAGAAATACATGTGGGAGGATGCCATATTTGTTCATCTCTACCAAAAATATCTTTCCCAAAAAGATTATCCATGGCTTACAGAAAATGGCAAAAAAACCATCACAGACCGCGCCTATAATTTAATGGCTAATATTTTCGGCAGCCCGGCTGCGGATATTAATTTACCAGACAGCACAGGAAAAAATGTTTCCCTTTACTCCGTTGAAGCGCCTTTTACGGTGGTTTTCATCTGGGATCCAACCTGCGGACATTGTAAAGAAGTAGCGCCAAGAATTGACAGCCTTTATCAAAACAAGTGGAAAAATCTTGGTGTTAAGATCTATGCCATGGCAAAGGAAACGGAGGGTAATAAAAAAGACTGGTTGAAATTTATCAGCGACAATAAATTACAGTGGCAGCACGTATATTATTCCAAGGAAGCTGATAAAGCCCGCATCAATGCAGGCACACCGGGTTATTCCCAGTTGTATGATGTGCAAAGTTTTCCAACTATTTATTTGCTGGATAAGGATAAACGAATCATTGCAAAAAAACTGGCCTTTGAACAAATGGATGAAATACTGGACCTGAAGTTAAAAGGCAAATAATTAAATTTAATGTATGCAACCAAACTATACTTGTTGTCGCCCTCATGCGGGTACTGCTTTCCGTTATAAAACGCTCTTCCAAAAAATATTCACTTTTTGCTTTGCGGTTTTCGGCATAATGAGTATCCAGGCTCAAACTTTATTTACTTATGGTGATAAACAAATTGACGTCAAAGAATTTAAGCAAGCTTACCAGAAAAATACCAGTGATATCAGTTTTGATAAAAAATCAATTGATGATTACCTGCAGTTGTATATCAATTCAAAATTAAAGATCCTGGAAGCTTATAACCGGGGTTATGATACCTTACCACAGCAACGGGAAGAATTTGAAAACCTGCGTTCCCAGATCATTGACAATTATATGAATGATCCGGAAACGATGAACAAGCTGGTTATGGAAGCTTTCGATCGCAGCCAGAAAGAAATAGATGTTGCCCATATTTTTATTGGTTTTAATGAAAAAAATGGAGAACCCGATACAAGCGCCGCATTTAAAAAAATCAATGATGCATACCAGGAATTAAAAAAGGGAACTTCTTTTAGTGAGGTTGCACTGCGCTATTCACAGGATCCATCGGTTACAACCAACCAGGGTAATATTGGTTATATAACCGTTTTCAACCTGCCTTATGCATTTGAAAATATTGTGTACCAGTTACAAGCCGGCCAGGTTTCTGCTCCTTTCCGCTCAAAAAATGGTTACCATATTTTTAAAAATAACAGGGATAGAAAAGCATTGGGACATATCAATGCATGGCAGGTATTATTAGCCTTACCTCCGGGTGCTGATGAAGCATTGAAAAAGAAAACTGCTCAATTAGCAGATTCATTATATACCCGTTTACTAGCTGGAGATGATAAAGCTGGCATCGCATCAACTTTTAGTAATGATTTTATTTCAGCACAAGCCGGTGGCATCATGCCTTCTTTTAGTGTTGGTCAATATGATCCGGCATTTGAAAATATGGTCGCCTCTTTACCCCTTAACACTTTTAGCAAACCTTTTGAAACCAGTTATGGGTTTCACATTGTAAACAAAATTTCTGTTACGCCAATAGTAAGTGATCCAAATGATACGGAAAACCTGCTTGCATTAAAAACAAGGGTGAATCAAAGTGACCGGATTGAAACCTTAAAGCAAGTGATCTATGATAGAGTAGCGCAAAAAGCTGGTTTTACATTTATGCCGGAAGCAAAAACAGAATGGCTTTGGATAACCGACAGTATTTTAGATAATCGCAAACCACCTGCTACTATCAGTATAAAAAGAGAAACACCTTTAATTACGGTTGGTAAAGAAGTTTATACCATTCAAAACTGGTTGGACTATGCGCAGTTACACCGTTACAAACCAGGTACATCAGGCCTCAGGCCCTATGCTGAAATACTGGAAGAATATAAAATGGTTTTAGCTAATAATTATTACCGCGATCACCTGGAAGATTTCAACCCCGGCTTTGCCAACCAGTTAAATGAATTTAAAGAAGGCAATATGTTTTTCGAGATCATGCAACATGAAATCTGGAACCGGGCACAGGAAGATTCTGTTGGTTTAAAAAATTACTATGAACAAAACCGCGCAAAATATAACTGGGAAAACAGTGCCGATGCGATCATTTTTTACTGCACAGATGAAACAACGGCAAAAAATTTAAAGCAAGACCTGGAAAAAGATCCTGGTCAATGGAAAGAGATCATCAACCATTTTGGAGATAAGGTGATCACGGATTCGGCACGTTATGAATTAGCCCAAATACCCGGCGCTGATGCTAAACCGTTAGAAAAAGGAATGATCACTACAACCATTATGAATGATAATGACCAATCCGCTTCATTTGCCTATATCATTAAAACATATCCGCAACCAGAACCAAGAAATTTTACAGAATCACGTGGCTTTGTTTTGAACGATTACCAGCAATACCTGGAATCACAATGGCTGGCCAACCTGCGCAAGAAATATCCTGTAAAAATTAAAAAGAAAACACTTAAATCGCTGTACAAAAAATAACAGCCAGCAATCCATTCAATTTAAAGGCAAAAACAATATTAAAGGATCGCCTTCATGGTGTTGCAGATCACATGTGGCTTGCCCAAAGTATAATAATGTAAACCGGGAACACCTTGTTTTTTAAGGTCACGAGATTGTTCAATTAACCATTCGGTACCAACTTTTTCAACATCTTCGTCGTTTTTACACTTCAATACTTCATTGCTTAATTCAGTTGGAATATCAACATGAAAAGTGCGTGGAATGATGGTCATTTGTTTTTTACTCGTAATCGGTTTCAATCCCGGAATGATCGGAACATTAATACCGGCTTTGCGACAAAGCTTTACAAATTCATAATAGCGGGCATTATCAAAAAACATCTGGGTGGTAACATACTCTGCTCCCGCATCCACTTTTTCTTTTAAATGCAATATATCCGTTGCCATATTCGGGCATTCGAAATGTTTTTCGGGGTAGCCTGCCACACCAATACAAAAACTTGTTTTTACTACATTTTTCAAATCTTCTTCCAGGTAAATACCGGCATTCATATCCATCACCTGTTTCAGCAAATCGATGGCATACCGGTTACCGCCTGGCTCCGGTTCAAAAGTTGATTCATTTTTTGGCGCATCACCTCTTAAAACCAAAACATTATCAATACCTAAAAAATTCAGATCGATCAATGCATCTTCCGTTTCCTGTTTGGAGAAACCACCGCAAATCAGGTGAGCCACCGTATCCACTTTATAATAACTTTTAATGGCAGCGCAAATCCCTACTGTACCCGGTCTTTTACGAACGTCCACTTTTTCGAAGGTACCATCAGGCTTCTTCTTAAACATGGATTCGCTGCGATGATAAGTTACATTTATAAATGCCGGTTTGTACTCCATCAATGGATCCAGGTGATTATAAATAGCATCTATCCCTTTGCCTTTTAACGGGGGTAAAATTTCAAAAGATACCAGTGATCCTTTTGATTCTTTAATATGTTCGGTTACTTTCATTTTTTAAATAATCGTGCAAACTTAAGTCAGCGGGGCTTCATAATCAAGAATCATCCGGCTTGCGGCAAATTAGTATGAACATCACCAATTCGTTAAAGCTGCTTACTGAGATGAACTGGTAACCTATCAAACCTTATTTTTGTTAAAAAGCAGGCATTGAATTTATCTATACATACAGAGGAACTTTGTAAAACCTACCGGAACCGCACAGTGGTTAATCATGTTTCTATTGAAGTGAAGCAAGGAGAGATCGTAGGTTTATTGGGTCCAAACGGAGCAGGCAAAACCACTACTTTTTATATGGTGGTAGGCTTAATAAAACCAGATGAAGGGCAGGTTTTTTTGGGTGATGAAAATATTACCGGGCTTGCAATGTATAAAAGAGCGCAGATGGGTATTGGATACCTGCCACAGGAAGCATCCGTTTTTCGCAAGCTCAGTGTAGAAGATAATATTTCAGCCATTTTGGAGATGACCTCGCTGAGTAAACAGGAACAAAAAGAAAAACTGGAAAGCCTGCTGGATGAATTTCGATTACACCATGTTCGCAAAAGCAATGGTGATGTTTTAAGTGGTGGTGAACGTCGCAGAACAGAAATAGCCCGTGCGCTGGCGGTTGATCCAAAATTTATTTTATTGGATGAACCTTTTGCCGGAATAGACCCGATTGCTGTTGAAGACATTCAAGGCATTGTAGCCAAATTAAAATCAAAGAATATTGGCATCCTCATAACCGATCATAACGTAACAGAAACCCTTTCCATCTGCGACAGGGCATATTTATTGATTGAAGGAAAAATTTTCAAACACGGCACAGCTGAGGAACTGGCAGAAGATGAACAGGTTCGCAAATTATACCTCGGTCGCAACTTCCAGTTAAAAAGAAAAGATTACCTGCATGAAGAAGCCAGGATGTCTCAATCATCGCAGGACTTATAAATTCTTCTCCATTACATGATTGTTTTTGTCAAATAATTTAACTTTCCGGAAATGAAGTTATTAAGTCCCGCTATATCCCGACTGGCTCGTTTACGTCAATGGTCCATTGAGCAATGGATCAATGACCCCATGGCTGCACAGCATGCCGTATGGCAGGATTTGATTGCCGCCGGTCAATATACCGAGTTTGGCCGCCAGCATAATTTTAAAGATATCAGGCTACTGGATGATTTTAAAGAACGTGTACCTGTTAATGAATATGAAGACCTGAAACCTTACATCCAGCGTATGATGGATGGAGAAGATAATATTTTGTGGAACACGCCTATCCGCTGGTTTGCAAAAAGCAGTGGTACCACCAGCGCAAAAAGCAAATTCATTCCAATCAGCGAAGAAAGTCTTAAAGATGGTCATTACAAAGCATCGAAAGATGTTATAACGATGTACTATAT
>CAMPGG010000067.1 GCA_946885335.1 uncultured Chitinophagaceae bacterium | reverse complement strand
TCCATTGAATAGGTAAAACGTAAATCAACATAATCTGCCACCTGCCGGTGCGCCTGCAGGTTAAAACCAACACCAATATGATGGTTGATCCGGTATTGTAAACCCCAACGATGATAAAGCTTATCATAATATGGTGTTTGATCAAGAACGGAGTAGCCCAGTCTTTGGCTGAATAAAAATTTACCCAATATAAATTCATGTCCCACCAGGATACCGGCTTTTAATGCGGTTACGTCTAAAGAATCCCGTTTCAATCTTAATCGAAGTTCTTCATCATGATAAAGTTCAGTACCAAATGTTAAAGCATTTATTCGGCCAACCTGTTTAGCTGCCTGGATGTTTGCGCCAACCAATAATTTATGAATGCGGTTACCATCATCATCTGTAGTTCTGCGGGGAATGCCAAAAAAACCAGCATCCCATCGCAGCGAATGATATTTCCAAAATTTTTCATTTGTGCGATGACCGATATAAAATGGCCGGGATTTTTTTTGATAACTAAGTGCTATACCTCCCGTGGGCAAGTTGATACCTTTGTTGGGGCGCTTCATGCCTCCATTTGATTCGTGGTGGTAATTTATGGAACCATTCAGCCACCATTGATCATTCAACTTAAACCATAAACCAATGCCCACACGCAGGTATCCGTTCAGGTATTGGCTGTAAGATTGATTCGTTGGATTGCTGATACTGTCAAATGGATTGGTAAGCCAGGAAATGCCTGCTGATCCAATAAAAGAAAATAAAATGTTTTTACTTACCCTGTAAGTTGGTTCCAGGAAATAGGCCGCTGTAAAACCTTTACCCAAAATTTTTGTGTCATAATCATAATAGGAGAGCAGCAGACCTTTACGAGGGTAGCAATTGCATAAAGCCCAGGTTGCCGAATCATTTCTTTGCCAGGCTAGGCTGATCTCAATTCCTGTGGGATTAGCGCCGGATGTATTTTGAACTGCTTCTGAATGTGCAAAAATAAAACCATGCTGTATGCCAACTGCAGTCGAAAAAATGGCAGGCTGCCTGCCGGATGATTTAACAACCGGTGAACTTTCCTGGGCAATAGCGCAACAGGAACATAGAAATGTTGAACACGCGGTAATATTTTGTAAAAGTCCATTCAACTTCATGGTAATGAAATTTACAAAAAACCAGGGGAATGCTTTGTTACCGTTTAATATTTGAAGGTTTAACAAATGAATGATACATAACTGATATAGTTATTCGTTTATACTACCTGGTTAGATGCTTTTAAATTATCATATTTAAATGTTGACTGTTTACTTTTTCCTTTCTAAATACGGGAATGATATTTGTAACACTTTTGTAAATCGTGTGGTATGGAAACAGATTACTCCGACTATGATCTTGCATCCCTTAAAGCTTTATATGAAAGGGAATCCAGGAACTTAAGACATAAATTACTGAGTGGATATAGCTGGGAGGATGTACAGGAAGAAAGAAGACAGATGACAAAAATTGCATCGGTACTATATCAGCGTTCTGCTTTATGGTCAGGTTTGCCTGGTGATTATGTCCCCTTTAAAAAAAATCAAAAGCGAAAATAGTATTTAAGGATATAATCGATATTTCTTCATCATAGTAAAATATTAGTTAATCCTTTTGGACCTTGTGCCAGTTTTTAAAGCTGCTGTTATAGATGTTGTATAATATTCTTTAACTGACGAATATGGCGCTGTGTATGAATGCTCATAAATTGTATCCATTCAGACCGGGTTAAATGGCCTGCACCGGGTAATTCAAAATCCAGGCAGGTTAGCGAAAGGTCGGGATTGTTTTCTGCGTAATTCCTTACAGCATTTATTTTTTCTGCCAGGCCATTCAACAACTTATCTTTTTCAATCTTTTTCTCCGTTGGAATAATAAATTCTGGTGATTCCATTTTAATGCTATGGTCATTAAAAACCATTCTTATATTATCAATTATCTCGTTGACGGGGCGAGTGGTCTCCATTGTTTTTCCTCCTAAGATGCTTATCACCCCATATGATTTCAACAGGTGATGACCAACCTGGCCCGCAGTCCAGCTTCCTTCAAATGGAACCTCATTTAACTGTTCCGAGCTTAGCCCGGATAGCAATTCAATCAATTCACTTGAGGTTGTATCAAACTCTGATATTATTTCTTTTTTCATCAAAATAGTTTCTAATTAATGATCCATGTACTGCATAAAATTAAGCTCATTGAAATTAATCTTTGCGGTGTATATGAGACAATGATAAGGGTTGTTTATGACAATGAGTATTTTACTTGACAGAGTAAATGGTTGATTTATTGAAAAGTTGATCGGTTTCTTGCAATTAAAAGTTTGAAGGAATACATGTACTATTTTTACAAAGTATTTCTCTCATGATTATTAAATTCTCAGCATGAATATAATTTTCTTCAGCTCAAAAAATTATGATCAGCAGTTTTTTAATGCCACCAATACCCGGTATCATTTTAATATTAAATACCTGGAGGTGCCATTAAATAAAAGTACTTCCGTATTGGCCAATGGATATGAAGTAGTTTGTGTTTTTGTGAATGATGTTGTTGACAGGGAAATCATATCGGAACTGTCTGCCATTGGCGTTAAACTTATTGCCCTTCGTTGCGCAGGTTTTAACAATGTTGATTTACAATCCGCCAATGAAGCAGGAATAAAGATTGTGCGTGTACCTGCCTATTCTCCTTACTCTGTAGCAGAACATACGCTGGCACTTATTCTTACATTGAATCGCAAAACACACCGGGCTTATAACCGGGTGAAAGAAGGAAATTTTTCACTGAACGGGTTAATGGGATTTGATCTGCACGAAAAAACGGTGGGACTGATCGGGTTAGGAAAAATAGGCCTGGTGACCGCGAAAATTTTAAAAGGTTTTGGATGCAAAGTGCTTGGCTATGATATTCATCGCCCGGCAGAAGTGGATGAACTGGGTATTGAATTTACCAGTCTTGAAAAGATTTATACATCCTCGGATATTATTTCACTTCATTGCCCGCTGACACCTGAAACACATCATATCATAAATGCGGATTCAATCGCCCAAATGAAAAAAGGAGTTATGTTGATTAATACCAGTCGCGGTGCACTCATCGACGCAAAAGCGGTTATTGATGCACTGAAGAGTGAGCAGATATCCAATCTTGGATTAGATGTATATGAAGAAGAAGCGGATCTTTTCTTTGAAGATCTTTCTGATAAAGTGATACAGGATGATATTTTTATGCGTTTACTTTCATTTAATAATGTATTGATAACAGGACACCAGGCCTTCTTTACCAGTAATGCTTTGCAAAAAATCGCGGAGATCACTCTTCAGAATATCGAAGATTTTAAAAATAATCTTCCATTGATAAATGAGGTCAGGTGAAAAGTTGATTTGTTGTATGGTTAATATCAACCTGCTCAAATAAAATAACTTTGATCCACATAAAAATTATTTGCTTTTAAATAACCCGCATTGAAATTTTCAAAATTCCTTATTATTTTTTTCTTGTTTTTGGTGAATACAAACAGGAGCATCTCTCAACAAATTGTTATTGACAGTACAGAACTCGAGGAGGTAGTTATATCCGCCAATAAATGGGAACAAAAGCTGACTGAATTGCCTAATAAGGTTGTAAAAGTCAACAGGAGTAAAATCCTGTTTGCTAATCCACAAACATCCGCGGATCTTTTGGGACAAACTGGTTCCGTATTTATACAAAAAAGCCAGTTGGGCGGTGGCAGCCCGATGATCAGGGGATTTGCAACAAACAGGGTATTACTCGTGATGGATGGCGTCAGGATGAACAATGCAATTTACCGCAGTGGCAACCTGCAAAATATAATTTCAATCGATCCTCTATCCTTACAGGAAGCCGAAGTGGTGTTTGGCCCGGGTTCACTGATTTATGGATCTGACGCCATTGGCGGCGTTATGGATTTTCATACACTGCAACCCAGGTTTACAACAAATGAAAAACTATTTACCAGGGGAACTGCCATCACCCGGTATTCAACAGCAAACAAAGAAAAAACCATTCATGCCGATATTAATCTGGGTTGGAAAAAATGGGCTATCCTTAGTTCCGTTTCATACAGTCAATTTGATGATCTGAAAATGGGAAAATTTGGCGGACAGGAAAGTTATTTACGAAATAAATATGTGGAGCGAATAAATAATGCGGATATCATCGTCACTAATCCGGATCCAAGGGTTCAAAAGTTCAGCGGCTACAACCAGTTAAATATATTACATAAAGTAAGATTCAAACCTGCTAAAAACTGGGATCTGCTTTATAGTTTTAACTATGCCGGTACCGGGGAAGCACCGCGCTACGACCGCCTTATTCAAGTCAGGAATAATGCGCTTCGGTTTGCAGAATGGAATTATGGTCCTATGCTTTTGCGAATGCACATTCTGCAAGCTGTGCATAAAAATAGCCGTATGTATGATGAACTGCGCATAACCACATCATACCAGGATTATGAAGAGAGCCGGATCAGTCGTACACGAAACAACAACAATCGAATTACCCAAACCGAAAAAGTGGATGCAATTAGTTTTAATGCAGACGCAAATAAAAAAATCGGCAAATCCGAATGGTATTATGGTATCGAAAATGTTTATAACAAAGTTGGTTCGTTTGGAAAAACAGAAAACATCGTTAATAACATTACAGTACCTTCTGTAAGCAGGTATCCTGATGGCAGCACATGGAATACAACCGGTATTTACAGCAGTATTAAAATGAATTTTCATTCAAAGTATACGCTTACTACCGGGTTGCGATATAGTTATAATACACTCCAGGCCAGTTTCGATAAAACCTTTATCCAATTTCCATATCAGGATGCAAACATGAAGGATGGTGCAGTAACCGGTAATGCCGGATTGGTTTATCGCCCGGCAGATAGCTGGCAGTTGAATGGCAATATATCGACTGGTTACAGAATGCCGAATGTGGATGATATTGGAAAGTTGTTTGAAAGCGTGCCGGGAAATATTACCGTTCCTAACCCGGAGCTATCTCCTGAATATGCCTGGAATTTTGAATTGGGAATGATAAAAAACGTACCCAATAAATTTCGATTTGAGCTAACTGGTTTTCATACCATCTTAACGGATGCAATCGTTTTGCGTCCATCTACTTTTAACGGGAATGACAGTATTGAATTTGAAGGATCGCTGAGTCGGGTTGAAAAATTGCAGAATGTAGCCAAAGCTACTGTATGGGGTGTACAGGCAGGAATTGAAATATTTTTTAAACCAGGTTTTTCATGGCAAACGCAAGGCAATTGGATAACAGGTAAAGAAACGGATGACAACAATAATGAGCAGGTTCCATTACGGCATGCGCCTCCTTTTTATGGCAATTCATTAATACGTTATCGCAAAGAAAAATGGCAGGCAGAAGTTTCGGTTATATATAACGGTGAGGTTAGCAATCGTAACCTGGCTCCTTCTGAAAAGGGGAAGCGGGATATTTATGCAAGCGATAAAAATGGTTTACCATATTCACCGGGCTGGTATACACTGAATTTTAAATCATCCTTTCAGTTAAATACGCAAATAACGATTACAGCAGGATGGGAAAATATCACAAATCAACGTTATCGACCCTATTCATCCGGGATAGTAGCAGCCGGAAGTAATCTGGTTTTTTCTTTAAAAGCATTGTTTTGAGGTATCTACTAAAATAAAAATGTTACGATAGAAAACCCGTATTTCAGTCATTTAAGTTTGTTGCATTAGCATTAAAAGGATCAATTCACCTGCAATTTGTCGCTTTTACACCCCTTCATGATTTTATTATGAAGCTAACTTTGATAAGCAATTTATTTACAACAGGTGATAACCTGCTTTAGGATAACAGTAAAATTTTAATAAAATGAGAAAGCAAAAGATCACGCCATTTCTTTGGTTTGATGGCCTAGCAGAACAGGCCATGCACTATTATGTATCCATTTTTAAAAATTCAAAAGCCGGGAAAGTAACCTATTACAACGAAGATTCAAGTTATGGGAAAAAGGGACAGGTGATGTCTGTCCGGTTTGAATTGGACGGGCAGGAATTTTATGGCTTAAATGGTGGACCGATGTATAAATTTTCGCCGGCTATTTCTTTTTTTGTTCATTGTGATACACAGGCAGAGATCGATGATCTGTGGGAGAAATTATCAGCAGGTGGAGAAGAAAATATGTGCGGATGGTTGCAGGATAAATACGGCGTTTCCTGGCAAATTATTCCTGAAAAATTAGATGAATTATTACAGGATAAAGATCCGAAAAAAGCAAAGCGCATTGTTGATGCCATGCTTCAAATGAAGAAAATTGATATCGCTGCTTTAGAAAAGGCTTATGCCAATGGAGAAATGGTTGGTTGATATTACATCATCCGTTTTTCAATTTTTAAAACAAAGGGAAGGCATAATCCTTCCCTTTGTTAACATAAAAGGTATAGCTTTTAAAATTCATCATCTTTCAATATTGCCACAAAGCCTTCATTTGCGGAAAGTTTTGTTTTTTCATTCAATGATTTATTTTTCATTGCGGGGTTTGTTGAAATAATGATCTCTCCTTTATATCCATCAATTATCGAATGGCAATCTTTTTCTTCATTGGTAAAATTCAATACAACAAGTATAGCAGGTTGCCCATCATTTTTTCGCTTATATGCAAGTATAGATTTATTGGAACCTACAGGAATATAATCACCCGTTTTTAAAACCTCATTTTCATTCCTGAAATCAATCAGTTGTTTATAAAAATTCAGTAATGAGTTTGGATCTTTTTTTTGTTGTTCCACATTGTTTTTATCTGCATCATTGTTCAGGCGCAACCAGGGTTTTTTATCGGAAAAACCGGCATATGCTGTATTATCCCATTGCATGGGTGAACGTTGCGGATCCCGGCTAAGATTTTTTCCGGGATTTAATAATCCCTGCGGATCCTGCATTTCTTCTTTCGGAATATCCGATTGCATCAAACCAATTTCATCACCATAATAAATGGTTGGTGTACCCCGCAATGTTAATAATAACATCGCCGCAATTTTTGCTTGTTCATTTCCAATACGACTGGCCAGTCTTTCTTTATCATGATTACCTAATACCCAGTTTGGCCAGCATTTCTCCGGCAGGGCAGCTTCATATTTATCAATGGCAATCCCGATTCGGTCAGCTTCCCAGGGAATTAAAAAAATCAGTTCAAAATTGGATGGTAAATGAGCACCATCGCAATCTTCTCCATAATAATTAACAACATTTTCAATGGTTAAATAAAGTTCCCCGATGATTACTTTTTCATTGTATTCATCAGTAATGCCTCGCATTTTTTTAATGATACCATGCACTTCCGGCTGATCGCAAGAATAGATCTGCATGAGTTTATCCGCTTCTGGTTGTTCTTCTTTATAATCCGGGTTTGCCGGATTATTTCTCCATAATTCGTCTTTGATCAAATGCCACATAACATCCACCCGAAATCCATCAACACCTTTATCCAGCCAAAACCGCATCACATTCAAAATGGCGTCCATGGTTTCTTTGTTGCGAAGATTAAGATCTGGTTGTTCCTTTAAAAATGCATGGTAATAATATTGGCCTGTTTGTTCATCCCATTCCCATGCACTGCCACCCAATACACTCAGCCAGTTATTGGGCGGTGAGCCATCAGGTTTTGCATCCTTCCACAAATACCAGTTTCTTTTACTGTTGTCTTTTGAGGACCTTGATTCTTTAAACCATGCATGCTGATCAGAAGTGTGATTTGGTACCAGGTCAATAACCAGTTTCATATTTCTTTTATGCACTTGTGATATCAGTTCATCAACATCTTCCATGGTGCCGAAAACAGGATCTGTACCAGTATAGTCTGAAACATCATAACCAAGATCTTTCATTGGTGAAGGATAGAATGGTGTAATCCAGATCGTATTCACGCCAAGCCATTTGATGTAGTCTAGTTTTTGTAATACGCCTTTTATATCGCCAATGCCATCGCCGTTACTGTCCTTAAAAGATCGGATATAGACTTCGTATATTATTCCTTCTTGCCACCATGCATGTTTATTTTTACTCATTGATTATATATTTCACATTTATAAATCCTGTTTTTTATGTGAAATGATATATGCAATTCATAAGCCGTTGATTTAATCAGCAGAATTTTTTTTGGGGAGAAATTTTAATAAGAATTCTCAGGACATAAAAAAGGGAAGAATCCTTTCTTCCCTTTGAACACATTAATCTAATGACCATTTTATTTCTCTACATATTCTTTTAAAGATTTTTGAATGATCTCCGTCCATCCTTGTTCGAAATTTGATTTTGCAAAATCCCTGTCCTGAGGCAATTTCTCTACTCCTGTATGAGTCAGTTTTAGTCTTGTCTGTTCACCTTCTGGAAAAAGTTCGAAGCTGACCAAAGTTTCAATATTTTGTCCTTCATACATCCAGGTATAGGATATTTTCTGGTTTACGATCACTTCTTTCACTTCACATAAATGTAAAAACTTCCGCCCTTCATTCTCGCCATAAAATTGAAATGTAGAGCCAACAGTTGGTTCAAATTCGGGCAGGTCAAAATACCAGTTTTTCATTTCATTTTTATCCGTGATGGCTTTCCATACCCTTGTAATAGGTGCATTAAGCAGAACTTCTTTTACAATTGGCGCTGCAGGTGTTTGAATGTCCATGATGTTATTTTTTTGGTTGATGAATGTTGATATAAGTTTAGTGTGTAGCGTTTAGGGTTTAGTTAAAAATCCATACCTACATAACATTGACCTTTTATTTTCTGCTCTTTTTAGAAACACGTTTTTCTTTTGCAAGATAGTTTTGCAGGGCATTGAGTTTTTTATCCCAGAGTTTATTGTAGTATGAAGTCCACTCAGTCACTTCTCTTAATTGATCAAATTGAGCATCGCAAAATCGTTCTCGTCCCTGTTGGCGGATGGTAATCAAACCACATTCAGTTAGAATTTTAATATGTTTTGAAATGGCGGGCCTGCTGATCTCAAAATTTTCTGCAACAGCATTTAAGTTCATAGATCCGGTTGCCAGCAATTCAATGATCTGTCGCCGGGTAGGATCGGCAATGGCCTGGAAAACATCTCGTCTCATATCCATTTTAGGTAACTATTTGGTTACAAATATATGAGAAACCATTTGGTTACGGAAGTTTTTTTTATCAAACATGGCTTATTTTCTAGAACATCCTTCCAATTATATTTCTTACCTATGAATAAAGAATTACTATTTTTAATTCAATGAAATCATTCAACCAAAACAACACGGAAAAATCTATTCCACTTTTACGGGTATTAGGCGTTTCTACAGCCATACTACTTGTAGCAGGTATGATGATCGGCTCGGGTGTTTTTAAGAAAATTATCCCGATGGCACAATCAGGGCTTTCTGAATCCTGGATATTGGGTGCCTGGATCATTGCCGGAATAATTACGATGCTGGGTGCTTTTACTATTTCAGGGCTGGCCTGCCTCACGGAAGAATCAGGAGGGGTATATGAATATCTCAGGCTGGCTTATGGTAACTTTTTTTCTTTTTTATATGGTTGGACGGATTTTACTATCATTGGTTCTGCATCTGTTGCAGCCCTGGGATTTATTTTTGCACAAACGGTCAATGTTTTTATTCCCCTTCCATCACCACTTGAATCATTAGCAGGTATTTCTATTGGAGGTATTATTTTTCCTTTTGCAGATTCCGGCGTTAAGATCATAGCAATACTAACAGTGGTTTTACTAACCTGGGTAAATTACCGCGGTGTAAAAAATGGCGGAAACATGAACAACCTGATTACTGGCGCAAAAATCATTGGTATATTAATGATCATTGTTTTGGGATTACTTTATACTCCCCAGTCAGTTAATAGGGAAGTGATGAGTGAAGTTGAAACCATTGGATTTGGAACATCTGCATTCTTTGCGGCTTTGTTCGCCGCCATGTTAAGCGCCTTCTGGGCTTATGATGGATGGTCGAATGTTTCTTTTATTACCGGTGAAATAAAAAATCCAAAAAAAAATCTGCCTGTTGCAATAATTACCGGCGTTATCATTGCCATGACTTTATATGTTTTGATAAATTACGCATACATGCATGTTTTACCATTGCAAGCGTTACGGAATGTAGATCAAAACCAGATTGGCGCAGTAGTGGTAGCTGAAACAATGATTGGTTCGCTGGGACAATCGCTGATTACAGCGTTGATCATGATCAGCGTATTTGGTGCACTGAATGGAATCATTCTTGCCCATTCCCGTATTTATTACCGTATGGCCCAGGAAAACTTCTTTTTTAAACGAGCTGCGAATGTTCATCCCCGTTATAGAACACCATACGTCTCTTTGTTTTATACGATGATCTGGAGTTGTATACTGATTGTATCAGGCACTTTCGATATGCTGACCGATATGGTGATCTTTGCGGGTTTTTTATTTTATGGATTGTTAGCAGTTGCATTGATTAAAATGAAAAGATCGGGTCATATCAAATCTAAAATTATTGGTTATCCATGGGCTCCTTTGATCATCATCCTGTTTTCAATCGCACTGATATATGCAACAGTAATGGCCCAGCCTGGTCAATCACTGATTGGTTTGGGACTTATAATGATAGGTATCCCATTTTATTTTTACTTCAGAAAAAATATTAAGATGCCAATCAAAGGAAACGAACTAAAATAAAAACGCTTGCATATTCCAACTCGTTTCTGTTAGCAGAATAAATTAGAAGCAATACTCATCGTAAATTTTAGGCAAAATAATCCGCATGCAAAATGTGTTTCTACTTAGTAAAAAACGGGTAATTACATTTTATATAGAATTTTAAAAACAAAGATGAAAACTACTTTGACCACTCAGGCATGCACCCTATATTTGTCACTCGATTCCGTTACGCTGTAAAAAACTAACAACATGTTTAGATTGGCCCTGCTGATCATTATCATTTTAATTACATCCTGCCAGCAAACCGGGCTTAAGGAGAATAGCTCAAAGAATCAACCAACTAATCAAAATTCATTTCATCAAATCTCCTATCAAACAAACAATCATTACAAATTTCCGGTCCAGGAATCAACAACAGGAAATCAAAATGAAATTGATTGGACAGGAAGCTGGCATTTTGAACAGGATAAAGTGAAATATGAAATCACTATTGATGAAAAATTAAAAGACTTGAACCAGTGTATTTACCAGGTTGAAGGAATACCTGCTTTTTATATACTTGAATGTAAAGGTGTAGTAAAAGGAAATAAATATGAATTGTATTACCGGTATACGCATGACGGAGATTTTCTTAGAGAGAATAAAATTGACCGGCATAAACCCATTTTAACTTTGGCAATGGAGAATGGCAAAGTAATCACCTACTGGAACCAGTTACCTGGTGGAAGAAATGGCCAGGAATGTTTTAAAAAGAAAGTATAAGCCGAATAAATTAAGAAATGTAAAAGATGTTTTTGGATTTCTGCATGGCATCGGATGGTGGCCAATGTCCATGTAAAAGGGAGCAGCAATGCTCCCTTCCTTTTTTTACAAATGCAAGTTTTACTTTTCTCCGGTTAGATTTGCGAGTTATGCAAACACCTTCATTAATATCAAACTTTCAGACTGCCTTCCACACTGCCATCAGCATGTTTTTTACCGGTAACGGCTGCTGCGGCATACTTTAAAAAGTTTATCATCTTTCCGCCGGTTGAATCCCAATAATATCCTTCTAATGGCGATACGCGTATAATGGTAACCGCAGGATCATCCTTTCCATCAAACCATGCATTGGCAAGCGATGTCCATTTGTCTTCGATCGTTTTTCGGTCCTTATAAATGTGTGCATTTCCGTAAACAGATAAAAATTCCATATCACCGGGATTGGAAAAAATCAATTGGGTTCGGTTATCCTCTTTTATTTCAAAGTTTTTATTGCTTTCATCAGAGCTGATGAACCAAAGATTCCCTTCCTCGTCCACTTCCTGCAAACTCATAGGGCGGGTGCTCATAGGCGCCATTCCCAATTCGGTGCAAAACATACAAATTCTGGTATCTTCTGCCAGGTCTTTCAATTTTTTTATTGCTTCCTGGCTATTTAAATTTTCTAACTTTCCCATCGGATGATTGTTTTAATTTTTTAATAGTTTCAAAATAGCATGCAAAAAATATACGAGCTATATTCGGAGGTTATGGGGATTTATCTGCCCATCACAAGCAAACGTTTTGGTTCAGGCGAAAGGATAATACAAAAAAAGCGGTTGTATGATTTTATAATACCAGCTGAGGAACTCCGGTTATACATTGTTGCGTCGCAATCCGTTCATCTTTTGTACTACTATGATACATTTGTTCCAGGCAATGATGAAGTTAAACAGGCCTTTCACCCCAAATATTATTTGCAAAATTTAAATAGTTTATCAAATGAAAATTGCTTTATTCTCCGACATACATGCAAATCTGCCAGCACTCGAAGCATGTTTCAAAAATATAGAATCACAAAAACCTGATGCGGTTTATTGTCTTGGCGACCTGGTTGGATATAATACCTGGCCAAACGAAGTGATCAATGAAATCAGGCGAAGAGGAATTCCTACCATTGCTGGAAATTATGACCAGGGCATCGGTTTGGGCAGCGACGATTGTGGCTGTGCTTATAAAACGGATATTGAAAAAGACATGGGAAAAATTTCCATTTCTTTTACAAACGCCACCGTTAAATCCGAAGAGCGAAATTATTTAAGAACATTACCTGCGCATATTCGCGTAGAATTCCATTTGAATAATGATAAACTGAATTTATTACTTGTTCATGGCAGTCCAAGAAAAATCAATGAATACTTGTTTGAAGACAGGGACGAAAAAAGTTTATTACGGATCATGGAACAAGCCGATGCGGATATCATGTGTTTTGGTCATACGCACAAACCTTATCATAAAATATTACCAACAGAAACTCCTGTTGATCTGCATTACCGGCATGCTGTTAATATCGGTTCTGTGGGAAAACCAAAAGATGGAAATCCACTGGGATGTTATGTGATCTTAACGATCAATGAAGAAAGTTCTGTGTCAAACAAAGACGCAGTACAAGTTGAATTTATTCGTTTTGAATATGATGTTGAAAAAGCAGCCAAAGC
>CAMPGG010000066.1 GCA_946885335.1 uncultured Chitinophagaceae bacterium | reverse complement strand
CAGGATATGAAGTATATGCTGGATGAAAACACGCTTTTATTCAGCGCTGTGAAAAGTGGACAGTCAGATCTTTTTGTTTATAAAATAGATCGCCAAACAGTTGAACAGGTAACCAATGATATTTATGATGACCTGGATGCTTCGTTTGTCGCTTTTCCAAATAAAACAGGTATCATTTATTCCAGTAACAGGCCAACGGCCACGGCTGCCGGTGGCGACACCGCATCTTTATCGCCCCATTTCAATATTTTTTTGGTAGATAACTGGAATAAATCCGAGTTCAAACAAATATCCAAACTCACGAATGTAAAATTCGGCAATGCCCGGTATCCATCCCAATACAATACTTCTCACTTCACTTTTGTAAGTGATGAAAATGGAATCAATAACCGCTATGCAGGTTTTTTCACCACAGAAAGAGCAGGCCTGGATACGCTGGTATTTATAGGTGATGAAGTTATGCGTAACCCGGAACAGGAAGATGTTGACAGTTTATTGAAAGAATGGCAGAAAACGGATGTTGATTCTGTTGGATTTGTTTCTGTTACCAACGATTCATCTTATGTATTTCCACTAACCAATTATCAATCGGGATTGTTGGAAACACGTACAGCAGGCGACAACCAACAAGTGAGTGAAGTGATCAAACAAGGTGATTACAAATTTCTTTACCGGTTACGCGTAGACGAAAATACACTTCGTCGCCGGAATGTTACGGCAAGGCCAACGGAATTCAGGAAAAAAGTACAGGAAGAGCGGATTTTGTCGCAGGCCACAACAACACAGCAACCTTCCGGAACGGATACAACGAAAAAACAGGCCGACTTTTTCCAGAATGAATTCATGGATGAAGAACCTGACAGCAGCCGTTTAGGACAGGTTTTTGAAGCGGAAGAAATTGTACCGGAAGAAACGGTATTAAGCACTGCTAAATTATACGAGTACAGACCGCGCAAATTCTTTACTGATTATGTAGTTGCCGGTTTAAACAACACCACCTTTGTCATTAATAAATACATGCCTTATACAGGCGGTTCCGGACCCATTCAACCTGCCAATGGTAATGACCTGAATGGTTTGGTAAGAATGGGAACAAGTGATTTGATGGAAGATTTCAAGATCGTAGGTGGTTTCAGGCTGGCAACAAACCTGAAAGACAATGATGTATTCTTTGAATTTACCAACCAGCGTAAAAGATTGGATTGGGGCGCCACATATTATCGCAGCAGCCAGGATGTTTTATTAGGAACCAATGTGGGTAACCTGCCAGGCAAACTGCATTCCAGTTATTACCTGGCAAAATTAAAATACCCGATCGACCGCGTACGCAGCGTGAGAGCAACTATTGGTCCCCGTTATGACAGAACGGTTGTTTTATCACTTGACCAACTGACTGCTGGTATTCCGGATTTCAAAAAAACTTATGGCCAGTTGAGCCTGGAGTATGTTCATGATAATACATTGAATCCTACAACCAACATCTGGAAAGGATTAAGGTATAAAGCGTTTTTTGATTGGTTTACCCAGATCAGCGACCTGGGTACCTCCGATGGAAGAACTTTATTTAATGTGGGTTTTGATGCCCGTCATTATTTACCTATTTACCGAAATATAATCTGGGCAACACGCGGAGCAGGTGACTTTAGCTGGGGTAACCAGAAAGTAATTTATTATTTAGGAGGCGTTGATGGATGGATCTCACCCAAATTTAATAATGGCGTACAACCAGATCCGGATATTGATTATGCCTACCAGGCATTGGCAGTGAATCTTCGGGGTTTTTCTCAAAATGTAGCTAATGGAAATAATGCGGTTGTGGTTAACAGTGAGATCAGGGTTCCCGTATTCAGTACTTTCTTAAACAAACCAATCAATAATGCATTTATCCGCAATTTCCAGATCGTTCAATTCTTTGACTTAGGTGCGGCATGGAATGGTAAATACGATAAAATTGAACGGCCCGGTGTTGTATATCCTGGTAACCCGGTGAGTGTAAAAATAAAAGCCGGTGGCATTGGTCCTTTTGCAGGTGGTTATGGTTTTGGAGCACGTAGTACACTATTGGGATATTTTTTAAGAGTGGATGCTGCCTGGGAAATGAATGGCTTCTTCAAAGGTAAGCCGATGTGGTACTTTGCATTGGGAGTTGATTTTTAATTTTGTGAGATATTATATTGAAAAAAACCTGCTTTATTCAAGCAGGTTTTTTTGTGGGTATAATTTGATGCACCTGAAGTTTTAATATGACCATTTTCAAATTTTCAAATTGTCTAATTGTCTAATTGAATTCTTACCAATTAATTTTCCGGCTAAAGTGCATAACGATTGCTAATGCAATAAACAATCCTACACTACCCAGTAAAAGCGCATAATCCTGTAATTGAAGTATCGTAAATACATAACCGTAAATAATCACCAGGATCAGGGCCAATAAGGTTGAAAGTTTTCCAGATTGCAATAACCCCTTTACAAACCAACCAATCAATGCAATGGTTGCAATACCTGCAATAGCATAAGCAGCATTAAAATTGATGTATTCTGAAAAAGAAAGTAACAACGTATAAAAAAGAATCAGGGCAAGGCCGATCAATGCATATTGAAATGGATGGACCGCTTTTTTATGAACTGTTTCTATCAAAAAGAATGCGGCAAAAGTAAGCAGGATGCAAAGCACCGCATATTTTACGGATCGCAGCGTTTTTTGATACGAGGTAACCGGGATAAAAAGTCCAACGCCAAATGAGGATTGTCCCTCATCAAAACTTGTTGAATGTTTCCAGGCTTGCGGAAATTTTCTTTTGTGTGAAAGACTTTTCCATTTGGCCGTAAATCCGGTATCTGATACATCAGATGCTTCGGGCAACTGCCCGCCACTAAAGCTTGGATCGGGCCATTCAGATTTCATATCTACAACCGTTTCCTTACCTACAGGCGTAAACGATAAATCTTCGCTTCCGTTCAATGATATAGTGGAAGAAAATTGAAAAGATGCTGCTGAATCGGCTCCTTTAAGGTTAACCGGCGCTATAAAAGCATCTTTAAGAAAGCCTTCACCCGATGCACCAGGTGATAATACAATATTTGACCCATTCCAATTCAATTGAAGTTCATCTTTCAATCCCCGGGAATCGGAAATATTCATGGCAATAAAGGCCTTTTCCCAAAGCATATCCTGGTTACTTAAACCAAGTGATTGCAATGGCAGGGCTGAAAAACTTCCTGTCATTTTGTTTTCAGAAGTAAATAACATAACCTCGTAAATACCCCGATACCTTTTTTCAGGTTGAACCGTTGACTGGTAATGTAACTTATCAGGCAGAAAATAAGCCTGCCTTTCAACAGTTACGGTTTCTTTTTTTTGGTTAATACTTACTTCTTTGTAGGGAACAATTAAAAACGGACCGGATAAATTTTGAGGACCCGCCCATTTACTGCTTACTTCGGTTACAGCTTCCTGTTGGCGCATCTGTCTTTCCTCAATCAGGTTTTGTACAAAAACGGCTGGTATCATAAGTATTAATACCAGTCCACCGATGATCAAAGCTTTAATTAAAATTTTACCTGTTTGAATTGATTTGGTAATTACGGAATCCATATTATATGTTGTTGGTTTAAGTGGTTATAAAATTGTTTTCAAAAAGTACTTTGTATTTCAAAGTTAAAAGACAAAAAAAATTTATTTTACTCCCCTGATCATGGCCTCCAGGGCGGCAATATGTTCTTTGAAAGCTTTTTCCCCTGCTTTTGTAATGGAATAGGTTGTATTGGTCTTCCTGCCAATAAATCCTTTATACACTTTGATATACCCATTGTCTTCCAGGTTTACCAGGTGTGTAGCAAGATTACCATCCGTAACTTCCAGCATTTGCTTCAGGTCATTAAAACTCACTTCCTCATTGATCATGAGGGTGCTCATTACACCGAGGCGTATCCTGCTTTCAAAAATTTTATTTAAACCATTTATGGGATTCTTCATCTTCCTGTTTAATCAATGATCAAAAACTACTTTTCATATTTAATCCACATGATGATGCCATACACAATATGCAAAACACCAAATCCAAATGCCCAAAAGTATAATCCATATCCAATGAACTGCGTATTAATCAGCCCAAGGATAATCTGGCATACACCTAAATAGCGCACCGCATTCAATGTAAACTTACTGGCGTTTACCAATGCCAGGCCATAAAATATAAGACAGGCAGGCGAAATAAATATCCAGGTATTTTTTTGCAACATCGCCAGGATAAATAATCCACCCACCACTAATGGGAGCAGCATGTTGATCAGCAATTTTTTGGAAGCCGGATCCCAGAGTGGCAGGTTATCCTGCTTTGCTTTGCGCCAGGTAAAAAAATAGGCAGCAGATAATGAAAAAAACAGCACCACCGCAGCAAGAACCAGGAGTTTCATTTTTAATTGCTGAAACTCGTCACCAACATAAGAACCACGGTTATCATAATTTATATAATACTCACTGATCCAATCATAGGCAACATAAGCACCCGCAAGCGCAAAAATACCGGCAGCAATGCCACTTAATCCACTAAGCGAAATAAAACGGCTTGATCGTTCCATGATCCGCTTAATGTCCTGCAAGGTTTCTAACTCATGATTTCTATCATTCATAAAAAAGCACTTTGAACTACAAAGTACGTATTGGATCTTCACAATTCAAAATATTTATCCACGAAAAACAAAAAAATATTTCAACTGCATTATCTTTCAACCTAAAATTTTTTTGCATGGCCTCACAGTATATTTTAGCACTTGACCAGGGAACGACCAGTAGCCGCAGTATGTTATTTGATGAAAAGGGAAGTATCATTGCAGTTGCACAAAAAGAATTCACGCAAATATTCCCTAAACCCGGATGGGTAGAACATGATGCTGAAGAGATCTGGTCCAGCCAGTTTGGAACGATGGCTGAAGTATCTGCAAAGGCAAAAATCAATATGTCGCAAATTGCGGCAATTGGCATTACCAATCAACGCGAAACAACCCTGGTTTGGGATCGCAAAACAGGCAAACCTGTTTACAATGCTATTGTATGGCAGGACAGGCGCACATCGGATTACTGTGAATCATTAAAAAAACAAGGCCTGCTTGAAACCATTCGCAGCAAAACAGGTCTGATCATCGATTCCTATTTTTCTGCCACCAAACTGAAATGGATACTCGAAAATGTAGAAGGATTACAGGAACGTGCGGAAAAGGGTGAATTGGCTTTTGGAACCATCGATAGCTGGCTTGTATGGAATTTAACCAGTGGGCATTTGCATATCACGGATGTAACCAATGCATCCCGCACCATGCTTTACAATATACATACCGGGGATTGGGACCAGGAATTACTTAAACTTTTTAATATTCCTGTTTCATTATTACCATCCGTTAAATCTTCCAGCGAAGTTTATGGTGTTACAGGCAACGTCATTCCAAACTCACAGATACCCATAGCCGGAATTGCCGGTGACCAGCAGGCCGCATTATTCGGGCAACTATGCATACAACCCGGCATGGTAAAAAACACTTATGGCACGGGGTGCTTTATGTTAATGAATACGGGAGAAAAAGCTATTGCATCAACAAACAACCTGGTAACGACCATTGCATGGAAAATAAATGGCAAAGTAACTTATGCGCTGGAAGGAAGTGTTTTTATTGCAGGTGCCGTTGTACAATGGTTAAGAGATGGATTGAACATCATTAATCATTCGCATGAAGTGGAGGCTCTCGCAAAAAGTGTGGATGATACAGGCGGTGTTTTTCTTGTTCCTGCCTTTGCCGGTTTAGGCGCACCGCACTGGCAGCAGCATGCACGGGGCACTGTTTTTGGCATTACCCGCGGAACATCAAAGGCACATATTGCCAGGGCTGCCATTGAAAGCATCGCCTTTCAAACAATGGATGTTTTAAAAGCTATGGAAGCCGATTCAGGTATCAGCATTAAAGAATTAAGGGTTGATGGCGGGGCAACCGTCAACAACCAGTTGATGCAATTTCAAAGTGATGTATTGAATGCGGATGTGATCAGACCCGGGATAACGGAAACAACCGCAATGGGTGCAGCTTATCTTGCAGGACTGGCAGTGGGATATTGGAAAGACATTTCAGAGATTGAACAACTTTGGCAAATGGAAAATACTTTTACGCCTGGCATGAACGATGACAAGAAAAATGAATTGGTGAAAGGATGGAACAGGGCCATTAAAGCAAGTATTGCCTGGGCAGAAGAAAATGATGCTAATTAAATATTGCAGACAATAACTAACGATAATAAACAACCGTATTTGTTGAATTCAAAAAACCATAACTAATGAACTACTTTTTGGGAGAATTTATTGGAACCGCCATGCTTATCATTTTAGGCAATGGTGTTGTAGCCAATGTATTATTGAATAAATCAAAAGGCCAGAACAGCGGTTGGATAGTGATCGTATTTGGCTGGAGCATGGCTGTATTTGTAGGTGTGTATATGAGTGCTGCTGCCAGTGGTGCACATATTAATCCAGCCGTTACATTAGCCTTTGCCTGGTTGGGAAAAATTACCTGGGATGTGGTACCTGCATATATAGCAGCCCAGGTACTGGGTGCAATGACAGGTCAATTATTTGTTTATATCGCTTACCGCCCACATTATACTGCTACAGAAAACACCGATCTCAAAATGGCTACATTTTGCACGAGCCCTGCTATCCGCAGCCCGTTCAATAATTTATTTACCGAGATCATCGGCACATTCATTTTAATACTGGGTGTTTTATTTATTGCATCCCCGCAAAGTTCATTAGGTGCTTTGGATGCACTTCCTGTTGCATTACTGGTATTGGGAATCGGTTTATCGTTAGGCGGTCCTACAGGATATGCCATTAACCCGGCACGAGATCTTGGGCCACGGATTATGCATTTTATTTTACCCATGAAAAATAAAAGAGACAGCGACTGGAGCTATTCATGGATACCAGTTGTGGGACCAATAATAGGATCTATTGCAGCAGCATTAGTTTTCCAATTGTTTTAGGTACTGCTGAAAAAATAGTTCCACCTGCGTTTCATCAAATTCCTGTTCCCAATAAATACCGGTGAATTTATTATCTGTATCCAGCTTGTTTTTATTGGTTGAATAACTTCCGGCAATACCTAAATATGCGGATTGATTAAATTCTACTTTGAACAGGTAGAATTTTAATTTGTTCCGGCCTTTACCCATTATTTTCTCTTGAATAAATTTTACATTAACCGGGTATTCTTCATAATAGCTGTATACAAATACATCACTCCTGGCTAATTCCACTTGTGAAAGAAATTCTTTTGGAAACAATGCAAGCCGGTTGATCTTTTTTAATTCCTGGTAAAAACTGCTGCGATATTCATGGCTGGCAGCTACTTTATAAAGTTCATCGGTACTAACTTTTATATTATTTTTTATTAGGGCTAATGCAGCCTGCATTTTCAATCCCGGATCATTTACTAACAAAAACTGGTTAAGCAGTAAAACAGATTCTTCCGTATTCAAAACACCTAGAATTTTCACCAGGTCATAATATAATCCAGCTGATTCATTTATATCATTTTCAGAATCAGCAAAAACATTTTTTGCCTGGGCAATGAATGGCTTTTCAAATTGCAATAGAGTTTCCCGGCTGATTAAATTACTGTCTACCATTGTACCTGCCAGGTATGTCACCATTCTTAATAAACCCGGATCGTTTGCAGCTTGAAGAATGTCCGGAAATAATGTTGCGGATAATTCCAGTGAATCATACAAGTTGTTGCGCAGGTAAAAAATACGATCAACTGCAGGTGGCTGTGTTGAAATGATCTGCTTCAATAATGAGAATGAAGCTGCAGTAGGAGTCTCCATTAAAAGTGCCAGCAACCATGGTTTCAATATCTCCTGCCCAGGCGAAAGTTTAGAATAGTTTTGCTTAATGAAAGAGATAAATGTTTTAGCTGTGTCTACCTGCAAAATAATATCCTTCAAATATGCAGCAGTTGAATTACTCTCATTATATGCCGAATCAAAATCGGGATATACTTGCAGCAAAGCATTTAATAATAACGGGATATCTTTTTGTTCAAATGTTACTTCATGTAAAGTTGCGGAAGCTTTTTGAAAAGACATGGTATCACCAGATACCAGGTCCGATAATAAATATCTTGCTTTATTGGTAAAAATGGTTGAAATATGGTGAGCATTGCCGGTTGGTTTAAAATCTTCAAATGCTTTTTTATAATTTTCATCTTCAAAACTTTCAGATGGCATGTATGCATAAATAGCGTACACCGTATCCGCATGTAAAATGTACCGGGTTTTTTCACTAACTATATTCCCCTTTTTGTGGGTTTCAAATTCAACAGCCGGGAAATCATGAACAGTTAGGAATTTTTTGTAGACTATGGAATCTGAAAAATCCCTGTACTTTTCAATTTCGTTATTAAAAAAACTGGTATCATCTTTAGCCCAGAAATAGGGAGATAAAACACGACGATCAAGCTGGAACGTAGCCGGGGTTGAAGCGTCGTAAGAGTTATACTGATAAAAATCTGTTGCATTAACGGTTGGTTCAACATCTTCTTCATCCTCTGCCACAGTTAATGGTTCTATGGGAGCCGGAAACCAACCCATAAAACTTTCGTCCGGGGAAAGCCTGTATTCCCAATCACCATTTTTATACCCGGTGAACTCAAACGAGTCCAGGAAATGTGCAGCCTTTTTTTTGCCCTCTTCATTTTCCTTCGTGAAGGCAATTAACATATAAGATCGATTGCCCTTATAAAAATGATAAGCATTTAATAATCCATCAGTATTATTAATTTGAACCCTGGAAGTTGTATGGATAGCCGGCAAACCTTTAAATTCGGTTGTTTCATTTAGCAATAATTCACCCTCCATACTTTCTACATATTGATCGGCAAATTGCTGTAACCCGGAAACATCTCCCTGTATAAAGAAGCCTGGTTTTACATCATTAACCTGGATTGCATATTCTTCTCCTGTTTGCCGGTCAACGCAGTCATAAATAGTTTTGTAGAAATGCTCTTCCGGATCATCGGGTTCCTTTTTAATTATGGGCTTCAATGGAAAATCTACCCTGAAAGCATGATCCGGAAAAGGATATGATTTAAATGCAAATTCCGCGGGTTTTTTTTGGAGATTTATATCCAATGAATTTAGAAAATATTCCGCATCAGTACTTTTTAGCAACTTTTCTAAAGGTGACATAACCATGGCCATTACCAGGCCAGCAGGATGAACAAATACTTGCAAACGTGCATACTGGCTATCCTGCCTGTAAAATATTTCTCGTCCCTTTAATGTTTGCTTTTCTATATCAACGCTTTTGATCACTTCACCTTTTATAGTATAGCGCTTAGCCATTTCATTTAAAATGGAATCAGCCGCCAATTGAAATCCGGGAGCAGAGAAAGAGGCTGAAAAATAATAATGACTTGTTACAATATCACCATACAATTTCATTGTAGCATTATCTGTAGGAACATCTTGCGGTAAGCCTGGCATTTTCACGGTATAAAAACTGTCTTCATCTGCAACCAATGGCCAGGTAATTACTGTTTTTTTAAAAGGATATTCTTGTGCATGTATTTTTTTCGAAGAAAAAACAGGTTCAACTTTAAACCCACGTTTTTGCATCAGATCTATTAATCCGGACTCTCCGGGTAAATGTGCGGCACCTACTAAAAAGAAATTATTTCTTATCCTTGCCATGCTATCCATTCTATCGGCCATTTTGAAATTCCGTTTAATCAAAATGACATCTCTACTCCCCTCATTATAATTACTATTAATTACCCTTTCCAGTTCATCAAGATCCTGCTTCAAATAAATCTTTTTCATTGTTTCAAGAAAAAAATCATTGCTGCTTTCGTTGTAAATGATGTCCGTAATTTCTTCTGCTGTAAGTGATTCTTCAAAAACGGTTAACTGGTCTTCCACATCCTCTATGCCACCGACCCATTTACCCATATCCCTGGCCTTTCCATATAAGAATCCATCCATGAATGAATTCATTTTATCATCACCATTAAACAATTCGTTTTGGCGCCAGGCATCCCGGTATTCAATGATATCCTTTACGGTTACAAGGCTCGCTTTCTTTTCAAATAATTCTTCTATTCGCTGTTCATGTTTTTTCATTTCAGCATTTGACAGAATGCCAGAAATCAATTGTTGTTTTTGATTTCCATTACTCATAATGGCAGCCATCATTGAATCCGGGTTCACCTCAATTGCAAAACCTTTTGATTTTTCAATGGCGGCATAAACGGAATCACCAAAATTAAAAAGTTGCTTATCAGTTAAATGAAATGAACCATACAGGAAAGATGGCTGGCTGAGACCATTACCACTTATTCTCCAAAGTAAAGTTTTGGGTGTTGATTTTTTTTGTGTGAATGCTGTGTTTGTAAATAAAACACATAGCATTAAAAAGGCAGAAAGAGATTTAAGCAGTTGTTTCATAGAAAAAAATTCTGCCCCAAGAATACTCAAAAAAACGCGGGTTTACAAGCACTGTATCATTTTAACCGGGCAGAATATTTTTCTACCGCATCTAAAATAATATCGCAGGCTTTGTGAATTTCTGCTGCTGTAATATTCAATGGCGGAGAAATGCGCATGCTGTCTGCTGCAAATAAAAACCAATCGGTTACTAACCCATTTTCAATACAGGTATCAATAATGGCTTTGTTGGTTTCAAAAGAATCAAACTGAATGGACAACCACAATCCAGCCGAAGAAACCTTTTGTATAACAGGATGGTGTAACCGCGATAAAAAGATCTTTTCTTTATCGGGAATTCCTTCTACCAAATTTTCATCCAATAAAATATTCATCGCCGCCATCCCGGCCGCGCAGCTTACCGGGTGACCGCCAAACGTGGTGATATGACCCAGAACCGGCGCATCCGTAAACGCATTCATAACCTGGAAATCTGCAATAAAAGCACCCAATGGCATTCCACCACCCAGTGCCTTTCCCAATAATAATACATCCGGCACAATACCAAATTTTTCAAATCCCCATAAAGATCCGGTTCGCCCAAACCCGGTTTGTATTTCATCCAGTATCAATAATGTTCCAGTTTGTGTGCATTTTTCACGTATCGCCTGCATCCATTCAACCGAAGGTTTAATGATGCCTGCTTCTGCCTGCACGGTTTCTAAAATAATGCAAGCAGTTTCTTCAGTTATATGATTGATAGCATCATAATCATTATAATTTAAATGTAAAATGCCGGGTAATAGCGGTCTGAATGCATTGCGCCAGTATTCACTTCCTATAATACTCAAAGCACCTTGTGTAGAACCATGATAACTGTTTTTGAATGCGATGATCTCCCGGCGACCGGTATATTTTTTTGCCAGCTTCATGGCTCCTTCTACCGCTTCCGCACCGGAATTGGTAAAATAAACGCAGTTCAGTTGTTCCGGCAAATGGCTGGTCAATAATTGGGCATACTGTGTTTGTGGCGATTGCACGAATTCGCCATATACCATTACATGCAGATAATTTTCCAATTGTTTATGGATAGCAGCAATCACTTTCGGATGCCTGTGACCGGTATTAGCCACACTGATACCACCAATGATGTCAATATATTTTTTGCCATTCACATCTTCCAGATAAATACCCTCAGCTTTTACTATTTCCAGTGCCAGTGGTGCCGGTGATGTTTGTGCCACATGTTTTAAAAATATCTCCCGTTGATTCATGCAACAAAGATGCTGCAAAGTTTTTAGGTAAATTGCGGTGTTAACCTGCCTGATAAATCAAATTAAAATTGAAACTATATGCCAGTGATATTACCGGTTGAAGGGAAAATGCCAAAATGGGGGAACGATTGTTTTATTGCACCCAATGCAACGATTGTGGGTGATGTGGAAATGGGCGATGGCTGCAGCATCTGGTTCAATGCAGTGGTAAGGGGTGATGTAAACAGCATCAGGATCGGTAATAAAGTTAATATCCAGGATGGCGCGGTGATCCATTGCACTTTTGAACGCAGTAAAACGGATATCGGCAACAATGTTTCCATTGGTCATAATGCCGTTATACATGGCTGTACGTTAAATGATAATGTGCTGGTGGGTATGGGCGCCATCATTATGGACCAGGCTATTGTAGAAAGCAATACGATCATTGCGGCGGGTGCGGTTATTTTAGCGGGAACCACCTGCAGGGCGGGCAGTATTTACGCAGGTGTGCCGGCGAAAAAAGTAAAGGATATCAGCCCGGAAATGATCAGCGGGGAAATTGATCGCATCGCCAATAATTACCTAAAATATGCCGCATGGTTTAAAGATGTGGAATAATTTTATTAAACTTACTCTTACAATTAAAGAATTAAATAAACGTTTACCCTTAAAGTTTGCATTTGATGAAAAATTTTCGTTTTTTAGTAGTAGCTGGAATGTGTGCTTATTTACTTTCTTCCTGCAGTTTATTTAAACGTGGCCAGGGATGTCCTACAAATGGCAAAAATGTAGGCGCTGAACAATTGATGAGTGGTGATCCTAAAGCCGAAAAAGCAGCAAGAAAAGCAAAGAGATTCCGCTCCTAAAATTCTCGCTGCATGCAGCGAATAAGTCCGGAACCCTGTCTTTTTTGTACACTGAAAACATACCATATGAGCCTCACCCTACGAACCACCCTTGGCTGCACAGAAGCCGTGATTGATGATGACGGCGGACTAAACCGGTTTTATCAAATTGCATCCGTTCTGAGCGATGGCCTCGACATCGCATTTATCAATAAAGAAGATGATTTTGATACCATTGACTGGAATTTTAAATTCCAGGGCCACCTGATAACACTGCATTATAATATTTACACCGGCATTTCTCTTTTCCCAACACTTACAAAAAATGCGGTTAAAAAAGCAAATAATGCTGTTGTAGATGTGGCAAATGCCCTGCACAATTTATTGATGAATACAGACAGGCAACGAATAGCTTAATCTGCTCTGCATTTTGTTGCAGGTGTTATCATTTCAAAGAATTATTTTTTTATTTACCGGCTTGGGTAATTCTATTCACCACCTGTTGTGTCACTCACTTCATCGTTCTGAATGCTATTCAGCAGGTTTGTAAATCATCTCCAGAACTTTTTCATTTTGAATAATTAGTGTTCGTTAGAAAGATTGTTGATATTTTCAGTGTCATTGCCAGACTAAATTTCATTAAACTTTTTGAACACAGGCCTTGAAATTTCTTCTTCCACTTTTTTCTTGATAAAAAAGTGGAGCAA
>CAMPGG010000065.1 GCA_946885335.1 uncultured Chitinophagaceae bacterium | reverse complement strand
TATAATGCGAACTCTGATCCCTGCACTTCGTTGGAGTGAATATTTCCATCGATGTACATGCCTGGTTTTTTATCCGGATCTCCTTTTTTAAAATCGGTGATCGTCAGTACCCACATATCTTTTCCCAAATATGATTTTCCAATAGATTCCAATTTGGCAAGCTGCGGATGTGCAGCGGCAATTTTTTTACAGATATCGGTAATGCCGCCATAATCGTAATAACGGTTCCAGCTTACATTTACTTTTGGTTTTGCCGGGCTGCCGGCTGCTTTAAATATTTGTTCTGCAGTTTGCGCCTGCACTAAACCAAAACAAAAAATGGTACTAATATATAAAGCTGTTTTTTTTATGATCGATTGCATGGATTTGCTTTTGAAATTATAAAGAGATGTCAATTTTTTTTATGCCCGTGGTAGGACTTCCTGCTTCGATATTTACTTTACCGCTTCCTTTTATCAGCCAGCTGATTTTTTCGGAACTGTAACCTTCCAGTGCATTCAGTAAATGATTCTTTTTACCACTCACCAGGGATTGGTTATTACTTAAATTGAGTTTTACATTGATTCGCTTTACCCAATAATTTCTTTCACCTATTTTGGAATGTGAAGCCAAAGCTCCTTTGTTTATAACGTCAATGGTTATTCGCGTTAAATCGGGACTTACTTTTTCGGTTTTTACATTCACTATGTCCAGCTCGGGTTGCATGGCTGCAAATTTTGTAATAAACTCGCTGTGTTTTTTTACAAGGTCAGCTACCATATTGTATGGCGGATTGATTAAAACAAATGGATCCGGTCCGCCCACTTCCACTTTTTGTCCAGGGAAGTCGGGGTGATCAATTGCTTTCCATGGAGTGAATGCGGGAGCTATTCCTTGTTGTGATGTCCACCGCAAATAATTAGCAACCGAATCTTCAACTGAAAATGCTTTTTCATTTTTTGTTGAATCGGGTTTGGTTTTTGGTACCCACCAACCCGGTGTGCTAAAACTATAGCGGCCATAATGATAATAAGCCCATGATCCAAAATCGCCACCTTCTGCTTTTGTCTTTGGCGCATCTTTCAAACCTGTTATTTTATTATACAATTCTGAAACAGCTGCATTTTGTTTTGCATCGGCTTCCATCCAGCTGGCCACAATTCGTTGTGATGCAGCCGGCGCATTATATGTATTTGGTGTAGAAAGATTATTTGCCCCGCCAAAACTGATCACCGCATAAATATTGAATTGTTCATACAACAGATCGAGCAATGCCCTGTTTTCATTTTCTGAAACTGGAAATTCCCCTGCACCTTCTGTAAATGATGGATGCTTGTAACTGAAATTTTTATTGAACCACACACCACCGGCTCCATCTTCATTAAACATTTCATCTTTATCATTGTCACGACCTTCAGTATAAATTTTGTAACTACCTTTTTCCGGTTTACCTGCATTTATTTTTACCATCACTCTTTCATCTTCGGGATGTGTACGATAATCTCCAATAGGCGAATGCACTCTCATGTATGTGATCTTTCCATTTCCATCCAGGTCATCGTATCCGTCTTCATTGGTTGATCCGTCCCGGTCATCATCCGTATCGGAAGCATTGCCTTGTCTTTCATATTTAATGGATGCAAAATATTGTTCCATCGCATCGGGACTCATGTTTGGAAAAATGTAAAAGGTTGTTTTATCCAGCAGGTTTTTAATGCTGTCTTTATTACTGTTTTGCAAAAGTGTTTCTGCAAATCCAAGAGCTAATTCAGTTCCCAATAAATGATTTCCCTGGACTCCTCCTATCACGGCAATGGCTGGTTTGGAAGATGTATTCCCGGTTCCAATGGTAATTTGCCAGATATCTTTTCCGCCAACTGTCTTAACAATAGAATTTGTTTTTACAAATTGGGGATATGATTTTGCCATTTCCTTTACACGGTCAGTTTGCCGGGAAAAATTACTGTAATCATTTTGTGCATTACTGTAATAACATAAACAAATAAAAAACAGTGAAGCAGTTAATCGTATGAACATGCAGAATTTTTTTGTTTCTAAATTTAGGTAAAAGAATGGATGAGTATGAAAACTTTATGTATTCACCACTTATAAAGTATAAAATCGTTGGTTTGTTTTACCATTTTCATATTGTTGTCCAAGTATTTTTTAAATGCCGGGCGATTATTTGAAATCTCCTGGAAATGCTTGTCAACAATACCAAACCAATCGGCACCTTGCGATCGCAAGTCTTCTAAAATGGCTATGCACTCTTCATCTTCTTTGGGTAATTCAGTTGGCGCCCATTTGTATGCCGGTGGAAATAAAAAACCTTTTCCTCCACTATAATAGATGGCCACCGGGTCGCCAATATTATGTGGTAATGTAATGACCAGATCACCTGGTTGCTTTAGTGCTTTCAGTTCTTTGCCCATAAGATATCCTTGCGCTGCACCCGGATCAAAAAATAATCTTTGTTTTAGCATTCTGACATTATTCCCTAAAATAAGTAAGAACACTAATGCAATGGGAATGAAAATTTGTTTTGTAATAAGATGTTTGTTTGAAAACAAAATGACGAGGGATCGGCCACAGAATACGGATATAACGGGAAGGAACAAGTGAAAATTCCATGGGTTCCGGACCAGTTCTCTTCCACCAATAAAATAATAAAACAGGCAGCCGAGTAGCATGAAATGAAAAAACCATTTCAATCCCGGGGAATTATTCGATTTATTTTGAGGCGGTAAAAACAATAAGCCCAGGATGAATAAATAAATGGCAGGAAAACCCAGTAACCAAAATTCAAACACCTCCTTCATTTTCGAAAGAAAATATTTTTCCTGTATGTAAATCTTCCAATTGTTCCATATCCAGTTTCCAGATCCGGCAAAGTGATAGGGCGGGTAATTCATGGAAAGATGCCGTGCCCATAAATAATAAGCAGTAACAGGAATTAAAACCAGGATGGCAGCAAACAGGATAGGTTTTATTTTGGCATAATGCAGCTCTCCTTGCTGTTTATAAAAACTGACCAAAGCATAGGTCATAGGAAAAGCGATGATCATTCCAGGGATTTTAGTCAATATGCCCAGGCATCCTGCAGCAGCCGCTAACCATAAATAAATTGACCGGTCTTTTTGTAAATAAAGAACAAACAACCACATACAGGTTGTAGTTAAACTCACCATAACCGGGTCAGGTAAAAATGATCGATCAATTAAAACACTTCCGGGAATTATGGCCATCATAGCGGTACCAGCCAATGCATGCCTTTTATCCCAAACCAGTAATACCAGGTTGTAAAGGGCAATAAGTCCCCACATGCCAAAAGCTACGGCAATGATGCGGCCGATATAATCATGTTGTCCGAATATTTTATACCCGATAGCAGCCAGGTAAGTGATAGTTTGAAATTCACGACCCTGGTAACCGGTACCTGGCCCCGTCCAGTTAACCTGCGGGTAAAAAATGTTCCAATCAAGTTTGTAAAAATTTTCCGCCATCATTGCGGTGCTGCTTTGCCGCCAGCTAAATATATCTATAAGCGGCTGTGTGATTTGCATGGTACGCAATAAGAATGCTACCATTAAAATGATTAAAAGCACCCAGTGGTTTTGAAGAAAAATTTTTAACCTGGAAAAATGCATAAGCAGAAACTGTTGTGCTAAAAGTACAAATTAATGCATGCATTGCTATGCCGTCCTGAACCCGATGGCAGGAATATTGAATATATTTAAACACAGGTTGATAACAATTCTTTTATATTAATCTGGAAAAAAATTTTACCAGGATTAGAATGTTCCGGTAACCACAAAAGATTTTATATGGATTCTACAATTTATCCCGGCAGCCCATATCCACTTGGGGCAACCTGGGATGGAGAAGGTGTAAATTTTGCCATCTTTTCTGAAAATGCTGAAGCGATTGAACTTTGCTTATTTACTGAAGAAAAGGATAGTTCCGAGGCAGCCAGAATACCGATTAAAGAAAGGGATCATCACGTATGGCATGTATATATTCCTGGATTAAAACCCGGGCAGCTTTATGGTTACCGGGTTTATGGGCCATTTGATCCGGCAAATGGATTGCGTTTCAATCCAAATAAATTGTTGATAGATCCCTATGCAAAGGCCATTTCAGGAACTATTTCCTGGCATGACTCCCTGTTTGGATATGAACTGGGTAGTGAACAGGAGGATATGGGCTTTAACAAACAGGATAGTGCCCACTTTATTCCCAAATCAATGATCATTGATCCCAACTATGATTGGGAAGGAGTCAAGGCGCCAAAAATTCCATATCATAAATCCATCATTTATGAAGCACATGTAAAAGGGCTTACAAAACTTCATCCCGGTATACCTGAAGATATCCGTGGAACTTATGAAGCAATTGCACACCCTGTGATGATTGAATATTTTCAAAAACTTGGGGTAAATGCCATAGAATTAATGCCGGTACATCATTTTGCTGTAGACCGGCATTTGAAAGATTCGGGCCTGACGAATTACTGGGGATATAATACGATTGGTTTTTTTGCACCCGATATCCGCTATGCAAAAAATAATGGGGGTGCACAAGTTTCTGAATTCAAACATATGGTGAAGGAACTGCATCGGGCGGGTATTGAAGTAATTCTTGATGTAGTTTATAATCATACTGCTGAAGGCAATCAACTGGGGCCAACCCTTTCATTCAGAGGAATTGATAATTCAACTTATTACAGGCTGGCATCTAACCGGCGGTATTATATGGATTATACAGGAACCGGCAATACATTGAATGCCATGAGTCCGAATGTGCTTCGTTTGATCATGGACAGCCTGCGTTATTGGATCCAGGAAATGCATGTTGATGGTTTCCGTTTTGATCTTGCGTCTGCGCTTGCCCGTGAGTTGCATGCGGTTGACCGGCTGGGATCATTTTTTGATATCATTCACCAGGACCCTGTTATATCCCAGGTTAAATTAATTGCTGAACCCTGGGATATTGGAGAAGGTGGTTACCAGGTTGGAAAATTTCCGCCTGGTTGGGCTGAGTGGAATGGTAAATACCGGGATTGCATTCGTGATTATTGGCGGGGGGCAAATAGCATGTTGGGCGAGTTTGCAGAAAGGTTTACCGGGAGTTCTGATCTATATAGAAACGATTACCGTTTACCCACGGCGAGTATAAATTTTGTTACGGCTCATGATGGTTTTACGTTGCACGATCTTGTTTCATACAATGAAAAACATAATGAAGCAAATGGCGAAAACAATAATGATGGCGAATCACATAACAGGTCCTGGAACTGTGGGGTTGAAGGACCAACCGATAACAAAGAAATTATTGAATTGAGAAACCGGCAGAAAAGAAATTTTTTGACGACGATGTTTTTATCCCAGGGGGTGCCTATGCTTGTTGCGGGGGATGAATTAGGTAAAACGCAAATGGGAAACAACAATCCCTATTGCCAGGATAATGAAATAAGCTGGATAGATTGGGCGAATAAAGATGAAGCACTCCTTGCATTTACGCAAAAGATCATTCACTTCACCAGGAGGCACCCGGTTTTTAACCGGCGTGGCTGGTTTATCGGCCTGCCGATCAAGGGTATTGGTGTGGAAGATATTGCCTGGTTTGTTCCGGATGGAAAAGAGATGCCCGATGAAAGCTGGGATCATGATTATGCCAAGTCATTAGGTGTTTTTTTAAATGGACACGGTATACATACAGTTGGACCTTTGGGTGAGAAAGTTGTTGATGATAGTTTTTATATCATGTTCAATGCACATAACGAAGAACTGAATTTTAAAATACCACGTGCACGATACGGTCGGCATTGGCAGGAAGTAATTAATACAGCCAAGGACCTGGTTGTTGAAAAGGGAATTCAGTACCGGGCAAATGCACATATCAAATTGCCGGGTCATTCCATTATCGTTTTACAATTATTGAATTGAGTGCAACTCATTTTTTGGGTTGAATAAAAAGTAGATTATGAAGCAGGAAGTTTTTGATCCGTTAGTAACATATCGTTTGCAGTTACATAAAGGTTTTGGATTTAAGGAGGTGAAGAAAATTATTCCCTATTTATCAGGATTAGGGATTAAAACTATTTATGCATCACCCATATTTTCGGCTAGTCCTGGCAGTGAGCACGGGTATGATGGCATTGATCCATTATCCATCAACCCTGAAATAGGAAGCCTGGAAGAGTTATACGAGTTATCGGCGATGTTGAAAAAGAACGGCATGGGATGGATCCAGGATTTTGTTCCTAACCATATGGCCTTTCATACAGATAATAAATGGCTGATGGATGTTTTAGAAAAAGGAAAGCATTCTACCTACGCCAGTTTTTTTGATATACAATGGAATAATCCCGAGACCAATGGAAAGATTATGGTTCCTTTTTTAGGAGATCCATTGGAAAAAATTTTAGAAAAGGGAGAGCTGCAAATTAAGCTGGCGGAGAATAAATTATGGGTTGATTATTTTGGCAGCTCGTGGCCGCTAACGCTTTCTTCTTATGCAATGGTTTTAAGTGAAACTAATTCTCAATCGATTAGTGATTGGCTCCATTCATTAAACGAAATGGAAAAGCTGCCATTTTCTAATGAGCAATATGAAGCCAAATTACTTGCCTTCAAAGATTTGTTGCAGGATGATGCAGTTGAAAAAGAAATCATTACGGCTATAGAAAAAGTCAATACTGATAAAAATAAAATTCAATTAATCATTGATCAGCAACATTACCTGCCATGTTATTGGAAGCTTACTGATACAAAAATATCGTACAGGCGTTTTTTTACAGTAAATAGTCTGATCTGTATGAACATGCAGGATGAAAATGTTTTTACTGCTTATCATGCATTGTTAAAAAAACTTTGTGATGAGGATGTGATTGACGGCGTGAGGGTTGATCATGTTGATGGATTATATGATCCGGGAGCATACCTGGATAAATTAGCGGATCATATTGGCAGGCATAAATACCTGGTAGTTGAAAAGATCCTGGAAGAAGAAGAAGCGTTGGAAAAATGGCCTGTAGCCGGCACAACTGGTTATGATTTTTTAGCAAGGGTAAATAATGTTTTTACAAATACTTCAAAGGAAAAGGAATTCAATATTTTTTATGAATCGTTTACCGGTTTATCATCCATAGTTGGTAACCAGGTATATGAGAAGAAGACTTTGATACTGGAAAAGCACATGCAGGGTGAATTGAAAAATCTTGTCCGCTTATTTTTTGAATTGAAACTAACAGGTAAAAAATATACCGAGAAACAAGTTGAAAAAGCAATATCAGCATTATTAATTCATTGCCCCGTATATCGTTTTTATTTTAATGATTTTCCTTTAGCTGAAAAAGATCAGGCCGTATTGAAAAAAACTTTCAGAGATATATTGAAGCATAAACCACGCTTAAAAAAAGAGGTTGCTTTACTTGAGGATGTTTTCATTGAAACACCCAACACAGCTGGTGACGAATTAAACAAATCAATCGGGCATTTTTTCACAAGGGCTATGCAGTTCTCCGGGCCTTTAATGGCCAAGGGTGTAGAGGATACTTTAATGTATACATTTAATCGTTTTATTGTTCATAACGAAGTGGGTGATGCGCCTTCAGCATTTGGGATTCCGGTTTCTGAATTTCATCAACATATGCAGAAGCGGCAGAAGGACTGGCCAGCAGCAATGAATGCAACTGCCACACACGATACCAAACGTGGTGAAGATGCGAGGGCCAGGTTAAATGTGATCAGTGATATACCTGGGAAATGGTTTTCAAAAGTTAAGGAATGGCAATTGATGAATGAACAATTCAAAATAAAGGCATGGCCAGATAACAACGTTGAATATTTTATTTATCAATCCATCTTAGCGCATTTCCCTTTACTGGAAAGTGAAATTGATTCTTTTGCCGGGCGATTAACAGCTTACCTGGAAAAGGCAGGCAGGGAAGGAAAGTTACATTCTGATTGGGCAGAGCCAAACCTGGAATATGAATCTGCGATTACTGACTTTACAAATGCTATTTTAAATAAAGAAACTGATTTTTATAAAAGCTTCAGGACTTTTTTAAATGAAGTCATTGATCATGGTTTGCTGAATTCCATTAGCCAGGTAATACTAAAATTTACCTGTCCGGGCATACCAGATATTTACCAGGGCTGCGAAAATTGGGATTTTAGTTTTGTTGATCCGGATAACAGGCGGCCAGTTGAATATAATTTACTGGAAAAGTCATTAACTGAATTGAATGAAATAAGTAAAGAAGAAGAATGGAAATCACTGTGGGGTAATAGGGCAGACGGTAAAATAAAGACCTGGTTTATAAAACAACTTACAAACGCCAGGAAAAATAATCCTGAACTTTTTAATAAAGGAAGATATCAACCCGTTGAAGTTAGTGGCGCTTTAAAAAACCATGTATTGGCTTTTGTACGCGAATACCAAAGGGAATGGCTATTGGTCGTTTTGCCACTACATACTGCCAGTTTAGATGGTGAAAGTTTTTTTGAAAATTCCGGTTGGAATGAAACATATGTCAGTCTACCATTCATTGCGTCATCAGCCTTGAATATTCTAAATAATCAAAAGATCAAAATTGGCCATGATGTTTCATTGGATAAACTATTTGGTCATTTACCTTTTGCCATATTAAGCGGAAAATCGCATACAGGTAACCGTAAGGCCGGGTTGTTATTGCACATATCAAGCCTGCCCTCACCATTTGGCATCGGGGATCTTGGACCGGAGGCTTACCGGTTTGCCGATTTTCTTTATCAATCTAATCAGCGTATCTGGCAAATGTTGCCTATTAACCCGGTAGAACAAGGACAAGGATTTTCACCATATAGTTCAATCAGTAGCCGGGCGGGAAATATTTTATTTATCAGTCCGGAATTATTAGTAAAAGATGGATTGGTTTCTAATGAATTTGTACAATCATTAAAATTATCACCTTCTTCAATGGTGAATTACCAGGACGTGGTGATAAAAAAACAGCAATTGCTGGATGAGGCCTGGAAAAATTATCAGCAAATAATAAAAGATGGTCCAAACAAAGCGTTTGAAACTTTTTGTGATGAACAACGGGAATGGTTAACCGATTTTGCTTTATTCAGTATTATCCGAAAGCATCATCATGACAAACCCTGGAATGAATGGCCGGCTGAACTCAAAGAACGAAGAGAAAAAAGTTTGAATGATTTCGCCGAGAAACATCAACAGGAATTAAATAGAATTAAGTGGGAACAATTTGTTTTTGACAGGCAATGGCACGATCTAAAATCATATTGTAATAACCTGGACATAGAATTGTTTGGCGATCTTCCCTTTTATGTAAGTCATGATTCTGCGGATGTATGGGCTAACCCGGACATTTTTAAATTAAATGATGACGGCAAGCCTGTAAGTGTTGCCGGAGTGCCTCCTGATTTTTTTAGTGCCGATGGGCAGCTATGGGGGATGCCCGTTTTTGATTGGAATGTTTTAAGAGAAGATGGGTTTAATTGGTGGGCGGAGCGATTAAACAGAAATGTGCAATTGTTTGACCTGGTAAGGTTAGATCATTTTCGTGCTTTCTCCGCTTATTGGGAAGTGCCGGCAACAGAGCAAACAGCGATCAATGGCAAATGGAAAAAAGTAAATGGCGATTATTTTTTTCGGGAGATGAAAAAGCGTTTGGGAAGCCTTCCTTTTATTGCTGAAGACTTAGGCGATATTGACGAACCTGTTTATAAACTACGGGATAAGTTTAGTTTTCCCGGGATGAAAGTATTGCAGTTTGCTTTTGGAGAAACCATGCCTTCATCGATTTTTATCCCGCATAATTATGACAAAAATTTTATTGCTTATACCGGTACACATGATAACAACACTTTAGTTGGCTGGTTTAACGAGATGGATGATGAAACCAAAATGCAAGTTGAAAAATATGTTGGTCAGAAATTAAATACGGAAAATGTTTTCCATGTGCTTGGAAGAAGTTTGTATGCATCTGTTGCTGATACAGTAATTTTTCCTGTACAGGATCTTTTAAAACTGGATGCTGGTTCCCGAATGAATTCTCCTTCCACAGCAGAAGGAAATTGGGGATGGCGTTTGCTTCCTGGTCAGCTTACAACAAAAGAAAATGAACTTTTAATAGAATGGACATTGCTGTATAACAGGTAGGCATAGCCGAAAATATTATCTTCCCATAAAGACCATTAAAATTTGCACATCACTTGGGTTGATGCCTGAAATCCTACTGGCTTGTCCTAATGTAGCTGGTCTTATCCGGCTTAATTTTTCCCTGGCTTCATTGCCCAGTGAAACTAATTTTCGATAGTCAAAACTTTCAGGAATCTGGAGTTCTTCCATTTGAGACATTTTTTCTACCAGGTCTTTTTCCTTTTGTATGTAAGTGCCGTATTTAATTTGAATCGATGCCTGTTCCGTAGATTCAACCGGGTAGTTATCCAACTTTTCCCGAATGCTCGAAACATTTGTTACCAGGTCCTTTAATTCAATAGACGGTCTTAAAAGTATTTTTTCCGCTTTTTGCTTTTCCGTTATTGGAGACGAAGCGATTTGCTGTAGAAATTCATTTATCTCCCCGGGTTCAATGGACAGTTCACTCAATGCCTGTTTGATATCGGTAACTTCTTTTTGCTTTTTTTCAACTTTCTTCATTCTTTCTTCACTCGCTAATCCTAATTCAAAACTTTTCGGTGTTAACCTGAGATCTGCATTGTCTTGCCTGAGCAAGGTTCTGAATTCTGCCCTTGAAGTAAACATCCTGTAAGGCTCGTCTGTTCCTTTATTGATCAGGTCGTCAATCAAAACACCGATATATGCTTCGCTTCTTTTTAAAACAAAGGGCTCTTTTTCATTGATTTTTAAATGAGCATTCATACCAGCCATTAATCCCTGGCAGGCAGCTTCTTCATAACCCGTTGTTCCATTGATTTGGCCGGCAAAGAATAAATTTTGTATTTGTTTGGTTTCCAATGAAAAGCGAAGTTGAGTAGGGGGGAAATAATCGTACTCTATTGCATATCCCGGGCGGAACATTTTTACTTTTTCGAAGCCCGGTACCATTTTCAATGCTTCAAATTGTACTTCTTCGGGTAATGAGGTTGAAAATCCATTAACATAGATCTCCACTGTGTTCCATCCTTCTGGTTCAATAAATAACTGGTGACGATCACGTTCAGCAAACCGGTTGATCTTATCTTCTATACTTGGGCAGTAACGTGGGCCCGTTCCTTCAATCCTTCCGGCAAACATGGGGCTTCTGTCAAATCCTGTTTTAAGAATATCGTGTACTGTACTGTTGGTATAACTTATCCAGCAACTTCTCTGTGTTGATGGTAAAGGTTGGTCCAGGTAAGAAAAGCCCGTTATCTCATCATCTCCTTTTTGCTCTTCCATTTTGGAATAATCCAAACTCCTTCCATCAATTCGCGGGGGAGTCCCAGTTTTCAGGCGATCACTTTCAAATCCGAGTGAAACAAGCTGTTCGGTTAATCCAGTAGCAGCCTTTTCAGCGACTCTTCCACCGCCAAATCTTTTTTCTCCAATATGAATCACGCCATTTAAAAAGGTTCCATTCGTTAATACAACAGCCTTTGCCCTGATTGTATGTCCCATTCCCGTAACCACACCACAAACACGTCCATCTTCAATTACTAATTCCTTAACCATATCCTGGTAGAAATCAAGATTTGGTGTTTGCTCAAGCATCTCCCGCCATTTTTGAGAGAAAAGCATCCGGTCGTTCTGTGTTCTTGGACTCCACATAGCAGGGCCCTTAGACCGGTTCAACATCCTGAACTGTATCATTGATGCATCTGAAACAATACCTGAATAACCACCCAAAGCGTCTATTTCCCGCACAATTTGCCCTTTGGCGATACCACCCATAGCGGGATTACAACTCATTTGGGCAATGGTCTGCAAATTCATGGTTATAAGCAGGGTGGAAGAGCCAAGATTTGCTGCCGCTGCTGCCGCTTCGCATCCTGCATGGCCTGCGCCTACTACAATTACATCGTATGATTGAAACATATTGAACTATTGGAGGGCAAAAGTACAAAATAGCTAAGGGCAATCATAAACTAAAGCATGTTCCACGTGGAACGTGTCAAAAATTAACTTGTCGTTTGTTCCACGTGGAACATTAAACAAAATACCGGGATAGGTAATAGTCTTCCTTTTCTCTCATTTGTTTTGATTGCTTTGGTGTTTTATCATTTTGACCCGCAAGGTGCAGCGCTCCGTGAAAGATTACCCGGTGCAATTCATGGTTAAAAGAAACCTTGTTCAGCCTGGCATTTTCTTTCACCCGGTCAATGCTTATGTATACTTCACCCCGGATCAAATTGTTGTTTTCTGAAAGATCGAAAGTTATGATGTCAGTATAATAGTCATGGTCCAGGTAACGGCGATTTATGTCTAAGAGATATTCATCTGAACAAAATACATAGGATAACGATGCCTGTTTGCCTTTTTCCTGTTCAAGAATGTATTGCAGAAAGGATTTTAGTTTTCTTTTGTTTTTGAGCGTAAAAGAAACTTCATGAGCATGGAACTCAATTTTAGCATTTAATTCATCCATAATTTCAAAATTCGTAAACATAAAAGGAAATACAAGGGTAGATTTGCTTTAATAATCATTCAATATGAATTATAAGCTTTCAGAACTGAGCGCAGGACAAAAAGGAATTATCGTCAATTTCTCTAAAAGTGAACTTTTGTTGAAGCTGCTGGAGATGGGATGTGTTCCCGGTGAAGTAATAACCATTGAACAAGTTGCTCCTATGAGTGGCCCCATTTCCATTTCCGTTTCCGGATATCTTTTAAGTCTTCGAAAAACCGAAGCTGAACAGATTTATGTTGAATTAGTTGAAAATCATTCTTAGTGCTCTTCAAAACTGCTAAAGAATTACCCAATATTATTCCCAGGCTATTAAAACAGTTTTTTAAAAAAGTATGAAAGTAGGTTTATACTTCGGGTCATTCAATCCAATACATACGGGCCATTTAATTATAGCGAATCATGTGCTCAATGCCGGGATCATTGATAAGCTTTGGTTTGTCGTATCACCTCAAAACCCATTTAAAAAAAGCAACTCCTTATTAAATGAATATGACAGGTTGCATTTGGTAAGAGTAGCCACCGAAGAAGATAACAGGATATATGTGACAGATGCAGAATTTCATTTGGAAAAACCTTCCTATACCTCGCAAACATTAATTTATCTCACAGAAAAATATCCGGGCCATCATTTCTATATTATTATCGGAAGTGACAGTTATCAGAATCTCCCTCAATGGAAAAATGGCGCATTTATGATGAAAAACTATGATTTCATCATATATCCAAGACC
>CAMPGG010000064.1 GCA_946885335.1 uncultured Chitinophagaceae bacterium | reverse complement strand
TCATTTGGCAGGTTGATGGTCTTACTGATAGCACCGCTGATAAAAGGCTGCGTGGCTGCCATCATACGGATATGCCCATGCGCATGTATAAAACGTTTTCCTTTTTTACCACATTTATTGGCACAATCAAAAACAGAAAGATGTTCGTCTTTTAAGTATGGCGCACCTTCCACAGTCATCGTTCCGCAGATATAATCATTGGCGGCACTCACTTCTTCATCACTGAAACCTAATGCATCCAACAGGCTCCATTCAAAATTGAAATATTGTTCAGGGGTAAAACCAAGTCTTTGCAAACATTCTTCACCCAAAGCATACACATTAAATACAAAACCGATTTCAAAAGCCGCTGCCACAGCAGCATCCAGCTTTTTAATTTCTTCTGCAATGAAACCTTTCTCACTCAGTGTCTGGTGATTGATGTAGGGTGCACCATTAAATGTACCATGACCCACAGCATATTTAACGATAGCATCTACTTGCTTCGCATCGTATTTTAAATTTTTTAAAGCCTGCGGAACAGATTGGTTAATGATCTTGAAATATCCACCTCCACTTAATTTTTTAAATTTCACTAATGCAAAATCAGGTTCAACGCCTGTAGTATCGCAATCCATAACCAAACCAATGGTTCCTGTTGGTGCAATTACAGTGGTCTGTGCATTGCGGTAACCAAATTTTTCTCCCATCTCCACAGCTTCATCCCAAACATTACAAGCCACTTTTAATAAATAATCCGGGCAATATTTTGCTTTGATGCCTTGTGGTTTCACACTTAATCCTTCATATTCGTCCGCTTCATAAGCAGCCAAACGATGATTACGCATTACACGCATCATGTCATTTTTATTTTCCTGGTAGCGTGGAAATGCGCCAAGGTGTTCAGCCATTTCAGCAGATGTGCGATAAGAAGTACCCGTCATGATTGCTGTGATTGCACCCGCAAAAGCTCTTGCTTCTTCACTGTCATATGCAATGCCGCTTAACATCAGTACAGAACCCAAATTGGCAAAACCTAAACCGAGTGTACGGTATTCATAACTTAATTGTGCTACTTCTTTGCTGGGAAACTGCGCCATCAAAACAGATATCTCCAATACGGTTGTCCATAACCGGCAGGTGTATTGAAAACCTTCCACATCAAACTGGTTGTTTTCCGTATCAAAAAACTTCATCAGGTTGGCAGATGCCAGGTTACATGCCGTATTATCTAAGAACATGTACTCTGAACAAGGGTTAGATGCCCTGATCTCTCCACCCTGCGGGCAGGTATGCCATTCATTGATGGTTGTATTATATTGTGTTCCCGGATCTGCACAGCGCCATGCTGCATAAGAGATCTGGTTCCATAAACTTTTTGCAGGAATTTTTTTCATCACCCTGCCATCACTCCTGGCAGTTAATTCCCAGTCCTCATCATTTTGTAATTTTTCAAAAAATGAATTTGGTATACGAACCGAGTTATTTGAATTCTGACCAGAAACGGTGCGATAAGCTTCACCTTCATAATCACTGGCATAACCAGATGAAATCAATGCGGCAACTTTTTTCTCTTCTTCTACTTTCCAGTTAATGAAAGTTTCTATTTCCGGGTGATCCAGGTCCAGGCAAACCATTTTAGCTGCCCTGCGTGTTGTTCCACCACTTTTAATTGCACCCGCTGCACGATCACCAATTTTTAAAAAGCTCATTAGTCCTGATGAAGTACCACCACCACTTAATTTCTCCCCTTCCCCGCGAATAGAAGAAAAGTTGGTTCCAACACCCGAACCATATTTAAATATCCTTGCTTCTCTTACCCACAGATCCATGATCCCGCCTTCATTTACCAGGTCATCATCTACACTTAAAATAAAACAGGCATGTGGCTGTGGACGCTCATAAGCAGATGAAGATTGTTTTAATTCACCATCATTGGCATCAACATAATAATGGCCCTGTGGTTTACCTGTAATGCCATAGCTTTCATGCAAACCTGTATTAAACCATTGTGGTGAGTTTGGCACACACATCTGGTTTAAAATAGAGTAAACCAATTCTTCGTAAAAAACCTGTGCATCTTCTTCGGTTGCAAAGTAATTATAGCGTTCTCCCCAAACACGCCAGCAATTAGCCATGCGGTGTGCAACCTGTTTTGCTGAAGTTTCCCGACCAAGACTTCCATCAGGTTGTGGCACTCCTGCTTTTCTAAAATATTTTTGGGCAAGAATGTCAGTTGCAATCTGGCTCCATTGTTTAGGCACTTCCACATTCTTCATTTCAAATACGATCTCACCCGACGGGTTGCGGATCACCGATGTACGGTAATCATATTCAAACAAATCAAAAACCGGAACACCTTCTTTGGTGAAGCGACGAGAGAACCGCAAACCGCCCGAAGCGGAAGTATTTTTATGAGCCATAACTAAAGAATTTATTGGAGATGTAATTTATTTAAGTGGTTAACGAAACTATTTTTTCTCATTCAAAATTCCTACTTGTAAATATTAACAAGATGTGGAAAAGAGAAGTGGATAAATTGAAAGCTTAGGATGGTTAACAGTTCCCTGCATTGTACACATTTTATTGGTGGATTTTTTAAATCTTTTTTTGGTGATGAACGGAAATTGACGTAGGTAACCAGTAAAATCATCAATATCCAAGTTCCGGGTTATTACGTAATTTATCAAGTATCAATTTAAATTCGCATCATCATGACAAATGAAATTTCAAACCAGGATAATGCATTTATTTCTTCATTGCTGCCACATTTACACACGTTACGTAAACACCTTCACCAATACCCCGAACTATCAGGCCAGGAATATAATACAGCAGCATATTTAACATCCTTTGTTGAAAAATACAATCCGACTAAAATTCTGACTAACCTTGGTCGCGGTACAGGTGTTGTTGCTTATTGGGACAGTGGTAAACCAGGACCTTTTATTTTGTTCAGAACCGAAATAGATGCGCTACCCATTGATGAAGAAAATAATTTAAACTATCGTTCTAAAAATAAAGGCATATCTCATAAATGCGGTCATGATGGACATGCTGCAATAGTTGCCGGCATGGCTGCATGGATTAATAAAAATCCACCACTAACCGGAAAGGCAGGTCTTTTATTTCAACCAGCAGAAGAGACAGGCGAAGGCGCATTAGCCATTGTATCTGATGAACGATTCAGGCAATTGAAACCTGACTATATTTTTGGATTGCATAACCTGCCAGGATTTCCATTAGGACAAATTGTTTTACGCAGCGGTACTTTTTGTGCAGCTTCCAGTGGCATGCGCATCATTTTAGAAGGACGCACATCGCATGCGGCAGAACCGGAAAAGGCGATTTCACCTATGGCATGTATGATCAACTTATTGCAAACACTTCCTGCAATAACCAATCAAATACAAACGAATCAACCCACTCAACTTACGGTTACCCATGCCCGTTTGGGTGAAGCCAGTTTTGGAATAACACCCGGAACTGCCATACTCCAGGTTACCTTAAGAGCATATGATAAAATTGATTTTGATGCTTTGGTAAATAAAGTAAAAACCCTGGCAAATGAAGAAGCTCAAAAATCAGGACTCAAAATCCATTTTGAATTGGAAGAAACATTTCCTCTTACAACTAACAGCGAAGAAATGACCCGCCTGGTTCAAACCGCCGCTGAAAAGGCGGGATTAAATTTTGCAAAAAAAGAAGAACCCTTTCGCTGGTCAGAAGATTTTGGCCATTATTCAACAATCGCCAGGACCGGATTTTTTGGGTTAGGAGCAGGAGAAGAAGTTCCGAATCTTCATCATCCACAATATGATTTTCCGGATGATTTGATTATTTATGGAATCATGGCTTATAAAGCCTTAATGGAAATATTGGGAAAAAGCAATAACAATTAGAATTATTTAAGATCACCTGATATTTTAATCAGAAACTATTTCAAACAGGCATCAATACCCGCTATTGAGGGGTATTCCGGTATCCTGCAAATAAGCAGTCAATTCACAAAAACTTTTTGCATTTTTGCACCTAATCAACAGTTGCCGAAAAGATGAATATTTACCAGTCATTGGAAAAGCAGAAAAGCCTGGGAAAAAGATCCTTTGCCGTTTTGATAGATCCGGATAAAGTCAATGAATTGATTTTAGACGAGTTAATTGCATTATCTACTGCAGCTAAAGTTGATTATTTTTTAGTTGGAGGAAGCCTGGTCATCAGCAATCAATTAGACCATGTGGTTCAACATATAAAAAAGAACAGTACCATACCTGTCATTTTATTCCCGGGTAGTTCAACTCATATTTCCAAATATGCCGATGCATTATTGTATTTATCTCTTATTTCAGGCCGCAATCCGGAGTTACTTATTGGTCAACATGTTGTTTCTGCTCCATTTATAAAACAAAGCGGCTTGGAAGTAATACCTACTGGCTATATGTTGATTGATGGCGGTGCCCCAACCACGGTGTCATATATCAGCAATGCCAACCCTATCCCGGCTGATAAAAATGAAATTGCCATGTGCACTGCAATGGCAGGTGAAATGTTGGGAATGAAACTGATTTATATGGATGCCGGAAGCGGTGCCAAAAGGTCCATCACTGAAAGTATGATTGAAAAAGTATCACAGAACATTTCTGTTCCGTTGATCATCGGCGGTGGTATTACAGATCCTGAAAAAGCTTACCTCAATTGCAAGGCAGGAGCCGATCTGATTGTTATCGGTAATGCTATAGAAAAAGACCCCACGTTAATTACCGAAATGTCCGCTGCTATCCATGCTGTAAAAGTGCATTAACCCATTTTATTATTTCTTTTTCTTTCGCTGGCGCGGATTGTCTGTTCCATCTATAAGTGTAGAAGCGGCTGTAATGATAGCATCCACGGTCATTACGATATTTTCCATATCAATATTTTTATGTTCATCGCATGCTTGATGATAGCATTTACTTTCATCATCTGCCGTCATAATAGTATGCGCAGGAACACCAGCAAGGGCAAAAGGATAATTATCTGAACGTTCATATAAATTACGCTGTGTTTCTACATCAGGATACATGTTAAAATCATGACCTAAAAGATTTTTCTTAAACACACTCGATAATCTTGACCGGTAAGTGCCTGTCAACATAAACCCCCGATTATTGAATTTTGAAATTCCTACCATATCCATATTAATCATGGCTATGATATTTTTTGTATTCATTTTTCTTACAAGATCCCGCGACCCAAGTAATCCTATTTCTTCGCCGGCAAAAGCACAAAACACCAGGGTTCTTTCATTATTATTTTGCTTGGCATAATGCCTGGCCAGCAATATAAGTGCGGCTGTTCCTGATGCATTGTCGTTTGCGCCATTAAAAAAATCTTTTTTGAAGCCGGCCGGAGAAAGATGATCATAATGAGCAGAAAACATAATCACTTCCTGGGCGAGAGATTTTCCGGGAATAATGCCTACAATATTCATCAATACTTTTTCTGATTCCGGTACAAGATCCAGTTTCATGGATTGGAGGGTCGGTTTGTTTTTTACAATCAGAATTGGGTTGGCGGGTATGGCAGAAGGAATAATAACTTGCTTTAACAAAGAATCATTCTGAATATTAAAATTGATGACCTGTGGCTGATTTGCTTCAAAAATTTTAACCCACTCCGTACTATCCGGACCAGCAGTCATTTCAGTGTACAAAAAATTTCCGGGTCTGAATACAGGCTGAAAGAAAGCAGCAGATATTAGCAGGTACTCGTTTACGTTAGTCTTTTGCCCGTTCCAGTACAACTGGTACAGCGATGCCGGATGATATTTAAAATTAATCGGAATGGAAAAATGATCATATCCTGGTAAGGGCTCCAGACCGGCATCCACAAACTGCTGCTCTATAAAATCGGCCGCTTTCTGTAATTCGGGAGTATAATTGCCCCTGCCCTGTAAACTGTCAGATGCCAGGATGGAAACTATTTCATTCGCACTTTTAGTATTGATTAATTTTGCGGGTGGCTGAGCGTGAAGCCATGCAAAATGTTGCAGTAAACAAAAAAGGGAAAGTAGTGTACGAATCATAATCTACTAATAATATAGATCAACGCAGGTCATTTACGTTTACTCGTGTTGGTGAGTCAACTCCACTTACAATGGTTCTTGCGCTTAAGCCAATACTTTTTATTATGAAAGTCATGTTGTCAAGATCCAGTGTTTCAACTTCATCACTTGGTTTATGATAGTGCGGTTCATCCTCCATTTTAGCTGTTGAAACAGTATGTGCGGGAACACCCAGCCTGGCCAGCGTTGCATTATCAGAACGGTAAAATAATTGCTGGTCAGGATAAGGATCGGGATGAAATGTAAATCCTGTTCCGGCGAGATTCTTTTCTAATATTTTTCCCATATCCGATTTATCATAACCGGTAATGAAGGCTGAATTCTTTCCCCATTTGGATTCTGTTCCTATCATTTCAATATTGAACATAGCGGCTACTTTTGAGGGATCCAGTTTTGTTGAAAAATATCTTGAACCAAAACCGCCAGATTCTTCTGCCGTAAATGTTACAAATACCAGTGTACGCTCATTATTGCCTAATGATTTATAATAATTAGCCAGCATAATAACCGCTGTTACTCCTGCTGCATCATCATTGGCTCCATTATAAATACTGTCGCCATCAACTGGCTTTCCAATGCCCACATGATCATAATGTGCAGAGAAAATTACGTATTCATCTTTTTTGCTTTTACCCGGCAAAATTCCAACAATATTAGCCATGGGTAATTCGGTTATATTATGTTGTGCTTCTACCTCCCAATTAGCGGGTTCATCATTGTGAAGAACAAAAATGACATGATTGGATGATTTAAATAATTGCCTTTTGAAACCTGTTAACCGGTTAAATGAGGATGCAAAACTTTCATCAACCATTACCAGCATATTTTTATTGGAAGCCATGTAATTGGAAGCTTCTCTAAATAAGTTTGCCCCTTCTTTGATACGAACCTGGAGATAACCATCTTTTTCGGTTGCTTTAACAGAAGGTTGAGTGGTTATTACAATAACTTTTTTATCATCCAGTTCCTTCCCGTTTAAACTTGCCTTTAATCCTAAAAATTTAGGACTAACCATAACGAATTCCTGTCGAAAATCCTTAGCCTCCCCCAGTGTTTGGAGGCCAGCTTTTTTAAATTCGGATGCTATAAATTCTGCGGCTTTTTCTATACCCGGTGTATGAACGGCTCTTCCCAGCATTTCATCTGAAGAAAGCGTTTTTTGTATACGGGTAACATCTTTAACATTAATAATATTATCAACTTTCGTTTGGGCAGATAAGATATAACCTGCAGCAATAAACGAAATTAGTAAGCCTGCTTTTTGCATAGTGTAAGATTGCCTTGAATGAGATGAATTTTTTTATTTTGATAGCCTAAAGGCTCATCATTTCTTTAAACTTAACGGTCTGCCTGCGGCTTACTTCAATTTTTTCTCCGCCTTTTAATTCAAGTAAAAGGCCCCCGTTAAAATAGGGCTCAATTTTTTCAATCATACGCAGGTTAACAATGTGCTTGCGGTTTGCCCGGAAGAACATCTTTTCATCCAACCTTTCTTCCAAAGCATTCAATGATTTTAAAATGAGTGGCTTATTAGTGCCAAAGAAAACTTTAGCATAATTTCCAACACTTTCAAATAACCGTATATCAGTCAGTTTTACAAACCAGCATCTTTCTCCATCTTTTACAAAAACCTGGTCATGTTCATTTAACAGGCTTTGATTAAAATTTTCACTCGCAATATTCTGTTCACGTGGTTGAACCGGATGCTGATGAAGTTTTTGAATGGCATCAGCCAGTCTTTTTGGTTCAACCGGCTTCAATAAGTAATCCAATGCATTTACCTCAAAAGCTTTTAGCGCATATTCATCATATGCAGTGGTAAAAATAACCTGTGGTGATTTTTCCAATTCGGAGAGCATATCAAAACCGGTTTTACCAGGCATTTGAATATCCAAAAAAATCAAATCGGGTCTTAGCGTTTCTATTTTCTGAATACCTTCCTGGGCATTGGCTGCTTCGTCAATAACTTCAACTTCAGGAAAATCCTGGAGCAGTTTTTTTAATTCGGTACGGGCAAGCCTTTCATCATCGATAATGATTGCTCTCATGTGTTGTTAGTTTTAAAATGTGTCAACGGGAATCAGCACTTTTGCTTCAACAAGGAATGGATTAACCTGCCTTATATCGAAGCTGGCTTTTGAACCGTATAATAAATTTAACCTGTTTTGCGTACTTGATAAACCAAATCCTTCGGAGTGTTTGTGCCCATTTAACAAACCGGTATTTTGAACAGCCAGTTCGTGGTAATGGTCCTTAAAGTCTGAAGTGATCTTAACTACCCCGCCTTTTATTTGTTTACTAATACCATGCTTAATGGCATTTTCAACAAGGGTTTGCAACATCATCGGAGGCACGGGCTGATTTAAAGTGTCTTCATCAATATCATATTCAACTTTTAACCGGTCTTCAAAACGCATATTTTCGAGCGCCAGGTAATCTTTAACGATATTCAATTCTCTTTCAAATGGAACTGTTTCCATTTTTTCAGTCTGCATACTGCTTCGCAAAATATTACTCAACTCAGTGATGGCATTGCGGGCTCTTTGTGGATTTTCATCAATCAAAGCACGAATGCTGTTAAGCGCATTAAAAATAAAATGAGGATTTATATGTGCCTTAATCGTATTCAGTTCAAGGCTTTTTACCAAGGCTTCCAATTGCAATGTATCCAGCTGTTGCTTGCGGCTTTTTTGTACGTAATGGTAAATGAAATAAATACAGTTCCAAATAAACAGGTAGATGAATGTATTAAAAGTGTTTACTAAAAGCTGTCCGAAAAAAGTATAGGTATTTCTTTCGCCCTGGAGTTTTAATGCCTGGTACACAGCCACTTCAATTAATGCTAAAACGATAGAAAAAATAAATGTTACAAGTATAAAACCGGGAATTTGAACATTGAGTGGTTTAATGAGCAGGTCGATCCGTAAAATAATCCAGCGCATTAAATGGGTAAATATGATACCCATTAAAAGAAAAATCAGTAATCGGTTTACAAATAAGTTATTAATCTTATCAAAAGTGAGGGCAAAGAAGATGTTGATCAGTGCAAACAATCCCCACCCAACCAGCTGGAACAACCAATACCTTTTGTGACCTATTTGCATATGACTACAAAGCTAAACTATTCAGATAACGCCTTAACCGGCAAATATACCAGTGGAAAAATAGCTATTATCAGTGGAATGAAAATTTAATTTAAGGAGTAATATTAACAAATAATGCATAACCATGATCATGCCCTTAACTTTTATTTAATGACTCAAGGGTAATTCTTAGCTGGTTCTAGGCTAAAAAATGAAATGGTTTTGTTGGCAAAAAAATGAATAATTACTATCTGCCAAACTGAAGACAGTCAACCTTTCCCCTGGCTTTTTGTTAACCTGATTCAATAAGTTTTAGTCAAATTCTCCTTGATTTCCCTCAATCGGCCAAATAAGCATTTTAAAGGCTTATATTTTATTGGTTGATTGATTTCATCTCAGGAGGAAAAGATTATTTTTACAGTTAAAATTCACTGAATGGAAATCATACCAGGCCCCTTATTGAAAGAAATTAATTCGCCTGCGGATTTAAAAACATTACCCAAAGAAAAATTACACCAGGTTTGTGATGAGTTAAGACAATATATTATTGATGTAGTAAGCGTACATGGTGGACATTTTGCAGCCAGCCTGGGTGTGGTAGAACTTTCAGTAGCCCTCCATTATATTTATAACACTCCTAAGGATCAGTTGGTTTGGGATGTGGGTCACCAGGCATACGGTCATAAAATACTCACAGGCCGCCGGGATAATTTTATGACCAATAGAAAATACAATGGTCTAAGCGGGTTTCCAAAACGGGGAGAAAGTGAATATGATTCATTCGGGGTTGGCCATTCTTCTACCTCCATTTCTGCTGCTTTAGGCATGGCCATGGCGGCAAAATATAATAAAGAAGACATCAAAGTAGCTGCAGTAATTGGTGATGGCGCCATGACTGCAGGTCTTGCATTTGAAGCGCTGAATCATGCTGGTGTTGCGGATACAGATATGCTTGTTGTGCTCAATGATAATTGCATGAGCATTGATCCGAATGTTGGCGCATTAAAAGAATACCTGACTGATATTGCAACATCGCCCACTTATAATAAAGTAAAGGATGATGTTTGGAAGTTGATGGGCAAATTGCCGGTAGGTAAAAATTTCAGTCGTGCCATGGCGCACAAACTGACTGAAGGTTTAAAGGGTATGTTGAGTAGCAGCGCTAATTTATTTGAAGCTTTGGGAATGCGCTATTTTGGTCCAATCGACGGACACAATATTACCAAACTGGTTGATACGCTAAAAGATCTTCGCGAAATTCCCGGACCTAAATTATTACATATTGTTACCGTTAAAGGCAAAGGATATTCTTTGGCAGAAAAAGAACAAACAGTATGGCATGCGCCTGGTTTGTTTGATAAAGTAACCGGGGAAATTGTAAAAAAGAAATACGATACACCTCAGCCGCCTAAATACCAGGATGTTTTTGGACATACTATTATTGAACTCGCCGAGCAGAATGAAAAAATATTTGGCATCACTCCTGCCATGCCAAGCGGCTCTTCCCTTAAATATATGATGGAGAAAATGCCCGATCGTGCATTTGATGTGGGCATTTGTGAGCAACATGCTGTAACCTTAAGTGCAGGCATGGCTACACAGGGCATGAAAGTATTCTGCAATATTTATTCTTCTTTTATGCAAAGGGCTTACGACCAGGTGGTACATGATGTTGCCATTCAGAAACTACCAGTTGTATTTTGCCTCGATCGTGCAGGATTGGTTGGTGAAGATGGGCCCACTCACCATGGCGCCTATGATATTGCATACATGCGTTGTATTCCAAACATGATCGTGAATGCGCCTATGAATGAAAAAGAATTACGAAACATCATGTACACAGCGCAACTGGAAAAAATAAAATCACCTATTGCTATCCGTTATCCCCGCGGTGAAGGTGTAATGACCGATTGGAAAACACCATTTGAAGAAATAGAAATTGGCAAGGGAAGAAAATTAAAAGACGGAAAAGAAGTAGCCATTTTATCCTTTGGTCACCCGGGAAATTTTGCAGCTTCGGCCATTCGGGATGTAAAAGCGGAAGGACTGGATCCCGCCCATTATGATATGCGTTTTGCTAAACCTTTGGATGAAGAAATGCTTCACGAGGTTTTCAGCAATTACAAAAAAATCATTACCGTAGAAGATGGAACCATAGTGGGTGGATTTGGATCTGCTGTTCTGGAATTCATGAATGCCAATAAATATGCTGCAGAAATAAAAATGCTTGGTATCCCCGACAGGATAGTTGAACATGGAACATTGAAAGAATTACACAGGGAATGTGGTTATGATGCAACAGCCATAATTGAAGCACTCAGAGAAATGATGGGTACAACGGTAACTGTAAGTGAAGTATTTGGTTGATAAAAAATCTTACAAATAATAAAAAAGCCAGCTTTAGTTGGCTTTTTTTAATCTTGTCTCTAAATAGATTATAAAGAAAGGATCCAAAAAAGGATCCTTCAATTTTTTCAATTATTAAAAACTAAGCAAGCGAAGCATCCATTGTAATATTTACACTTAATGCTTTACTCACCGGGCAACCGTCTTTAGCGGCATTTGCCAACTCTACAAATTTATCATTATCCAAACCCGGTACAGTTGCTTTTACATCCAGGTGACTTTCTGTTATAACTCCGCTATCCAGTGATACGGTACATTTGGTTTCAATACTATCAGGCGTAAAACCTGCTTCACCCAAAACAAAACTTAACTTCATAGAAAAACAACCTGCATGTGCAGCCGCAATTAATTCTTCCGGGTTTGTTCCGGTGCCTTCTTCAAAACGACTTTTATATGAATATTGCGCATCTGAAAAAGCGCCACTTTGTGAACTAACTGTTCCGGAACCTTCTTTTCCTGTACCAAGCCATTTGGCCGTTGCAAATCTTTTTTTCATAATCTTTCTTTTTTTATTGTGGTTGTTGAATATCCTCTTCTATATAGGGTAGCCTTTCTTCGGGTTCTATGTATTCGATAATAAAATTATTTTTCCCTTCGCCGATCATGATCTTTAAAAATTTCTGTTGCACCAGTTCGAGCAAAGAAAGAAACAGAAAAATGGCATGCACCCGGTTTTCACATTCTTCAAAGATCTTTTCGAACGAAACATTTTTTTCTGCACTTGCCAGCGACAACATTTGTTCGCGGCTTTTCTCCATATTATAATTGTACTGAACAACGGTGTGAACCGGTTTATTGAAACGATCCTGGTAGCGAAGCATTACTTTTTCAAAACTCTTCATCAGTTTGAATAAAGTAATATTCTGGATCTCGGTACCTTCTCCTGCATCTTCGCCAATGGTAGAAAGTTCCTTTTGAATGTTCCCTCTTTTAACCATCAGCATCCTGACTGCTTCCATTTCAGCCATTTTTGCAGAAGCTTCTTTATACTTTTTGTATTCCAGTATTTTATCAACCAACTCCTGGCGGGGATCTATTTCATTACCTTGTTCATCAATCTCTTTTCGCGGTATCAGCATTTTAGCTTTGATACGCATAAGTGTTGATATGAATAAAATAAATTCACTGGAAAGTTCAATATTCAGCGATTCCTGTTTGTGGATATAATCTAAAAAGTCATTAATAATTCCGGTGATGGGAATATTATAAATATCCAGTTCGTCTCTTTCTATAAAAAATAGTAACAGGTCGAAAGGGCCTTCAAATTGAGGAAGTTTGATCTGGTACTGGGCATTATTCACGGTTCAATCAATTTAATTAAAAAAGACATCCCGGAAGGAATGGGTAGCCTTTCCGGGATGTCAAAAGTATATAAATAAACTTGCTAAAGCAGGTTACAAATCAGAAAACAATTCACCATTAAATTATTTTTTTAGCTGATCCCTGATTTCCATTAATAATTTATCTGTAAGTGATGGTTCCGGGGCTGCAGCCACTTCGGCTTCTTGTTTTTTCTTCATAGAATTGATAGCCCGGATAATTAAAAACATCACGAATGCAATGATGATAAAATCTATCACTGCTGTTACAAATGCACCCCATTTGATGGACACTTCAGCCACTGCTGCAGTAATTTCATTTCCGGAAGCATCCACAACAGGGTCTGTGCCCTCCTTTAAAATATATTTTTTTGATGCCAGGTCAAAATCTCCTAATAACATACCAACTAAAGGCATAACGATACCTTCATTTAAGGAGGTTACAACTTTACCAAAAGAAGCACCCATTACAAAAGCAACCGCAATATCAACCAGGTTGCCTTTCATGGCAAATTCTTTGAATTCTTTAAGCATTCCCATAACAGTAATTTTTTTAATGCATTAAGATAAATTTTATTTTTTCAATCCCGGGTATTTCATATTAAATTTTTGAAGAGTCTCATGA
>CAMPGG010000063.1 GCA_946885335.1 uncultured Chitinophagaceae bacterium | reverse complement strand
GATGCAAAAGTTTTAGTGAGCGGACCAAAAGGAAATCGACAGATTGCGTTTAATGAATTTCACCGGCTTCCGGGCAATGATGCCACAAAAGATAATGTGTTACAACATGGTGAGTTAATCACTGGTATTGAAATACCTGATCATCCATTTACCAAAAACATTTATTATTTAAAAATCCGGGACAGGGCATCCTATGCTTTTGCACTTGTGTCTGTAGCAGCTGCATTGGATATCCGGAATAATGTGATTGCAGATGCCAGGTTAGCAATGGGTGGAGTGGCACATAAACCATGGCGCTTACAGTCAGCAGAAAATTTTTTAAAAGGAAAAAAAGTTTCAGAAGAAATTTTCCGGGAAGCTGCAAAGTTGGCGATGAGTGGATCAAAAGCATATGAACACAATGCCTTCAAATTAAAAATGGCTCCTGCCGCTATTATTGCATCATTAAAAAAAGCGGCAAAGCTTGTATAAATACTTTTATGGAAAATAATTTTACAGAGCAGTTCATGGCTCCTAGTGACCGCGTTGATGGTAAGTTAAAAGTTACCGGGGCCGCGAAATATTCAGCTGAATATGAAATGCCACAAATGGCTTTTGGTGTAATGGTTGGCAGTACGATTGCAAAAGGCACCATCCTTTCTATGAATATAAAAGCTGCTGAAAATGCACCCGGAGTGTTAGGTGTTATCACTCCATTCAATATCAATAAACCTGCTGGGTATAACCTGGCAACGAAAGAAAATATTGCACCAACAAAAAAAGGTTTCAGGGTTTTTGATGATACACAAATTCGTTTCAATGGTCAACCCATTGCCATGGTGATGGCGGATAGTTATGAAAGAGCATTGCATGCTGCAACATTGATTAAAACCCAATATCAAAAAGAATCATTTCATACAAACCTGGAAAAGGCAATTCCTGCTGTTAAACCCCTGGAAGGAAATGCATTTAAAGATTATACAAGAGGTGATATACATGCCTGGAAATCTGCACCCGTAAAAATGGAAGCAACCTATAACATTCCGCTTGAAGTGCACAACCCGATGGAGTTACATGCAATTACTGTTCATTGGGAAACACCTGACAAAGTACTGGTCTACGAAAAAACACAATCCCTGATGGACACCCAGGAGAATATCATGGAATTGTTTGGATTGAAAAAAGAAAACGTTCATATCATTACCAAATTTATTGGTGGTGCATTTGGATCTGCATTCAATACCTGGCCTCATGCCGTAGCAGCATTGATAGGAGCTAAACAAATCAACAGGCCATTGAAAGTTGTATTGAGCAGGGATCAAATGTTTACCAATGTTGGCTATCGCCCGCAATCCATCCAAAAAATAAGTATGGGTGCACAAAGCGATGGAAAAATCACCGGTATCAATCACGAAGCCATTTCACAGACTGCTTCCTACCAGGAATTTACTGAAGGCATCGTAAATGTTTCGCGGATGCTGTATGATATACCAAACGTTTTTACCAGTTACAAAGTCTACCCGCTCGATTTAAGTCTGCCCACCTGGATGCGTGGCCCCGGAGAAACCACTGGTGCATACGCGTTAGAATGTGCCATTGATGAATTAGCCTATGCATTAAAAATGGATCCGCTGAAACTCAGGTTATTAAATTATTCAGAAACAGATTTGGAAAAACAAAAACCATATTCAAGCAAATACTTAAAAGAAGCATTTGAAATAGGGTCTGAAAAAATAGGTTGGAATAATCGTCATCCGGAACCCCGATCAATGCCACAGGGCGATTGGCTTACAGGATATGGCGTAGGTTCAGGGGTATTTATTGGTTGGCGTGGTGGAGCAAAAGTTGGTGCCAAATTTACTGCCGATGGAAAGTTATTATTGCAAAGTGCAGTTACGGATATGGGACCAGGCACTGCAACGGCTATGACTAAATTGGCATCCGAAACTTTCGGTTTACCAGCTCACAATATTATTTTCGAAATGGGTGATTCAAGTTTGCCTCCCGGCATCATGCAAGGTGGATCGGGCACAACATCTTCTCTTGGAACCACTGTAAACAATGCTACCCTAAGCCTGAAGAAAAAATTATTGGAACTGGCAAAAGATAACCCGGTATTTCACACAGAAAAAATACATGATGTAAAACTGGAGGATATTTTATTTGAGAATGGTGAAATGATACTGGCATCTGACCGATCAAGAAAAATCAGTTATACAAGCGTTCTAAAAAATGCTAACGTAAATGAAATTGAATTCATCGAAGAAACAAAAGGATTCAATAACTCGGAATACTCAACTTATGCATACGCAGCGCATTTCGTAAAATTGCTGGTACATACATCTACAGGAGTTATAAAACTGGATAAGATCGTAAGTGTGATTGATGGCGGTAAAATTGTAAATGAAAAAACTGCCAGGAGCCAGATACTGGGAGGCGTTGTGGGTGGTATTGGCATGGCATTGATGGAAGAAGGCGTTGTGGATCACCGTTATGGTCGCTGGGTCAATAATAACTTTGGTGATTACCATGTTCCGGTGAATGCGGATGTGCCTTATATTGAAGCATTGTTTGTGAATAAACCTGATCCCATCTTAAATCCAATGGGATCAAAAGGCATCGGGGAAGTAGCCATGGTGGGTTTTCCCGCAGCCATTGCAAACGCTGTTTTTCATGCAACAGGAAAACGTGTTCGGGATTTACCCATCACACCCGATAAACTTATTTAAAGAAATTTACAAAGGACTTTTAGCATCCTGCATTTTCACTTTGCCAAGTTGTTGAATTTTTTTACGTTCACCAACTATCCAAACAATATCGTCCCATTCAAAAACAGTAGTTGAATCCGGATTCAACAATCTTTCTGAACCTCTTTCAATTCCGATTACCAATCCATTGGTGATTTCCCGGATACCCGAGTTGCGGATAGTAAGACCCTTTAACCGGGTATGTTCATCAACCACTATTTTTTGCACCATGATATCTTCAATATCAATGGCAGATTCTTCGATGGGTTCCTGTGTTTCAAATACCGGTTGAAAGCGCTGCATTTGTTCGTCCGTTGCAATGATACCCACATGATCAAAAGGAAGTAACTTATGATTTCTACCGGGTGTATGAATCAAACGATCCCCTCTTTTGATATAGCCAACATTGATACCGTATTTCTCCCGCCAGGAAAGTTCCTGCAATGTTTTTCCAATGTAATCAGCATCCGGATTTACTTCCATATCAATTACAGAAGCCGACCATGGAGAAAGATCTGATTGAATATCCCTGCTTTTACTGTATAAAACCTGTACAAGATCTTTCTCTCTTTTAATTGCCATTTCTCTTTCATTCAGGTTTGAAATAAACCTTAACTCAATGCGGTGATAAAAATGTTGTATCCGTTTTGAAAATAAAAAAAGGATAATGATAATAATTGGTACTGCAACTAACATCGCAATTCTGGCAGAGAATAACAGGTCCACACCAAGAACAATGAGTATGATACCAATTATTATTCGCAATACTTCTAATGAAACAAGTGGACCATGATTGTATTTGTTATTCAACCATAATTCTTTGTAAGCAAGCACTTCCGGTTTTTTTGCCATCAGTGCCCAAAGAAATGGAGATGCAATGCCCAATACAATTACAACACCAATGATATTTGCCACGTTAGCATTTGAAAATGCTGTATATAAAAACGGCACCAGGAATTTGTATGATAACCATCCCACTGCAAGTATTACAAATCCATTGCTTAAAACAATCCGGGCATAAGCATGTAAAACAACTTTCCAGTTACTTTCGGCTTGTATATTCTGGGTGCCAGCCGAATACCTGTTTAAATTTTTTAGCAATCGTGGTGGTAATATTTTCACCAGTTGATTATAAGCCGGCTCAGAATATTTAATCATGTATGGCGAAGTAAAAGTTGTAATTGCAGAAGCTCCAACTGCTACCGGGAATAAAAACTCACTGATTACACCAAGGCTCAAACCAAGAGCAGCCACAATGAATGAGAATTCCCCGATCATAGTCATACTCATACCTACTTGTACGGCCTGTTTTAATGGCTGCCCGGAAATGAGTGCACCCAGTATGATTCCAAAAGATTTTCCAAAAATGATCAGTAAAGTAACAATGATAACGGCCCATCCATTTTCCAGGATTGCTGCAGGATCTATCAACATGCCAACGGAAATAAAAAATATTGCACCGAACAGATCTTTTACCGGTTTAAATATATGTTCCACTTTTTCTGCTGAAGTTGTTTCTGCAATAATAGAACCCATGATGAAGGCACCCAACTCTGCAGAAAATCCAACTTCTGTTGCAATCACCACCATGCCTAGACAAAGTCCAATAGATAAAATAAGCAACGCTTCTTCATCCATTAATTTCTTGGCCATTTTTAAAAAAGAAGGCAACAAAAATATACCGGTAATAAACCACAGTATTAGAAAGAATACCAGTTTCACAACTATCATAATCATTTCAGTTCCCTGGAACTGGTTGCTTACTGCAATGGTTGATAATAATACCATCAGCAATATGACTACGATATCTTCAACCACCAATACACCAAATACCACGCGGGCAAATTGTTTGGTCTTTACGCCCAGTTCATCAAATGCACGGAAAATAATGGTTGTTGAAGCCGCGGCGAGCATGCCTCCCAAAAAAAGACTATCCATTGTTGACCAGCCCATCAAATTACCTACTAAAAAACCAAGCGATGTAATAAATACAATTTCAACAAAGGCTGTAATGGATGCAGCACCTCCAACCCTCATTAATTTTTTAAAACTAAACTCGAGACCCAGGCTGAAGAGTAGAAAAATAACACCGATTTCTGCCCATGTTTCAACATTCATGATATCTGAAACAGTAGGCAGATATTTAAAATGAGGACCCACCAGAAATCCCGCCAGTATATAGCCTAAAATCAAGGGCTGTTTTATCCACCTGAATAATAAGGTTGTTATGGCACCTGCAATTAATATCAGCGCCAGGTCCTCTATCAGTTTTGGTAAATGCCCCATGTAAAGATTTTTGTTTTTACTACCAGTTTTGGAAGATAATTCAAATCAGTAATAAGCTGGTGCGATTGAAAACAAAAATAATATAATTAGAGGAGGCCTATTTTTAAAAATCATGCAACTAATATTATGCGAAATGCATTGCTTAAAAAGCAGGTTGCTATAAGCAGGCAAATACCAGTTTTGAATTTAAATTATGAAAGCATTTAATAAAAAATTCTATGCATTTTCGGGCATGTTTCCACACTCAGTACAACAAACAAATGGAACTTCTGTTAATGGTGATGTTCGCAGTATTCTGAAATTTCCTAACTCATCGCTCAGGGGTTTATGTTGTACATCCTGCAATATCATTGCTTGTTGTTCCGCGGCCGCATGACGCACATGTTCATTTATTCTTCGCTCATTATCTTTTCCTGTCTGGTATTTACTGACTGTAATATTTACATTCTCAAATACGCCAGGCTGATGTAGGTTGGTGATATGTTCCCGCAAACTGGTAATATTTCCAAAGACTTCCACTACCAGCACACTTAATGGAAGATCTGCAGGCAATCCCAGTAAAGCCATAATCCCGGCTATTTCTTTATTATTCCAGGTTGCTAACCCGGATTTCTGCTGATCTTTTATGATGGCTTTCTTTGCACCTTCTGCGATCTTCACCTTATCAAGAACAAATTCATTTGAATGTACAAATGGCTGAAATGAATAATAATTCCGAAGATTGATAATTTGTTCATCTACATTCAGATTTAATTTTCTTCTCCAATCCATTCTTTTTTCATCTAATAAAATGTTTCGAAAATCCTTTCCATCAGCTTGTGCAACCTGTGCATACAATAAACACCATAATTCAGTTCGTGGAGGATCTGCAGTTACATTTTTTCCATTATGAACCGCTTTTGCAAATGGGGCATTTACAAAAACTTTATCCTTATCCCGGTTCACTGTACATAATAAAGTGGGTGCGGGATGTTGAATACCCGTTACTCTTAATGGTCGTCCAAATCTTCCCTGCGCAGTGCTCCACAGGTTATCGGTGCGGTCGCTCCAATGCCCATGTCCTACCCTGAACTCATAAGTAAAAAAGCCAAATAAATCTGCGCTTTCCGCATTCATTCCCGGAGGCAGTGGTAATAAATAATGTACATCACTGTCGGTGGCTTTTTCCATGGGTTGCATGGCACCAATGCCTGCAAGATCATCACTTTGATCAGGTGTAATGATCCGGGTGAATTCAGGATCTAAAGAAAGCGCAGGCTCTGCAGGTGAAACCAATAATTCGGGATGATTATTACTAATTAACTGGTCTGGTGAAACAGCCAGCACCCGGCAAAAAATGGTATCGTTAAGATCGTGTACCGGTTCTTCAAATTCCATCCATAAAAACTTTCGCCTGGCTTCTGAAGCACTATATTTATCATTACGCAAATATGGAGAGAATGCAATTCCCACGCTCACAAGCTTTGGTACTTGTGACGGATTTACGGTTGTTGGTAACAGTAAGCTACCAACATTAATGGTTTCATTACCTGCGGTATTCGCATGATTAATTTTAAAACGCGGATAAATTTTGTAGGATACATCGATTTCATCAGGAAATCGCAAGGTTGGATCCGTATTGCTTTTTGGCAATGCAGTTTTTGGTTCAATAGCATCAATAAAAATCAAGGTGGTGTATTCCCTGTTAATGATATCAAACCTGTCCGGTTGCAGTGCTTCGAAAGAAACGGTATGTTTTATTTCAATATCACCTGCATATGCTGCATCACCTTTTATAGTATCGTAATTAAGATCTTCGGCATCTTCTCCAGGATCCCGGTGAAACTTCTTTCGCCTGCCGATTCTGAAACTCACATCTTCCAGCGCATCCCAACTCCAGTCTCTTGGTATTTTATAGGTGATTAATCCGAGCCAATGATTTGAGAGATCCGCTTTTGATGCGAATGTAATGGAAGAATGATCTGGCGCTAAAGTATGCCTGATGCGATTACTGCAACCAAACACTATTCTTTCTCCCTTTTCGCTGACCAATGTTAATCCTTTACTTTTTACATTTAATTCCGCTGCAAGGCGCTGCACAATATCAGGCTGTAAAGCAGACAAATCTCTTTTCAAAAGAAACGTATGTGTATCGCCGTTATTTACAAAATGTTGATCTGGCTGAAGGTATAAAGCTTGTAAAACAGGAACATTCTCTTTTGGTAAAAGCAATTGACTTTCATCGCCCGATTCTTTGTAAAAAGCAAAACGGGAAATTTTACCATACCTGCTATCCAGGCTTTTATTATCATTAATGAATCCAAAATAAGTGGCATTCCCTTCACATACTGCCCGCAGGGTAATCCTGATCTTCCTGGCTGTTGGTAATAATATTTCATCCTGGTTATGCAGATCGTCAAGTGAAGGGCCATCGAGACCAAATGGGCGATCATCATTTTCAAAATTCAATATTGCCGTATCCCTGAATTGGAATTGGAGTGTAATGGTTTCATCAAAATTACCAGTGAATGAACGATGGGTAGTATATAATGGGGCAAAGTTTTCTCTACCGGTTATACTCAGTTGATTATCCATTCGCAGCATTTCAACTTCAACCAAAACTTCTACTTTACTGACATCCGGATCTGCAATACCAAAAGCTTTTTTTCCTGCCATGGCAATGGATGCCTGCTTTAAAAGTTCAACCGGATCCTGGCCGGCCAATTGATACTTGTTGGTAAATACTACCGCAGGGTAACCTAATAACGGTCTTTGTAATCGAATTTCCGGGTTTCCATTATAAACAGTTGTTCCATTATCATCCTCTTCATTATAAAATTCTTTTTGTTCCGCAAGAATTAACTGGTCTGTTATATCTTCCTCTGTCTCATTTATCCTTAATAACCCTGGTGCAACATATCTTTTAAAAGGCACAACGGCGTTGGATGATGGCGCCGAATGTATAGGTTCTGTATCTAAACCAGGACCACCACCGCTTATATCCATCATGCGTACCCGAAAACTATAAGTGTTCCCATATACTAGTTTAGCAGCTGCGGCCACTTCATCAAACATACGATCGAGCCCAACATTTTTATCGGCTGAATTGATTTTGCCTTCTAATGCTTTATCATTCTGGTAAACGGCCGCAGCTTCCGCATCTTTCAACACAAGACTTTTACCTACCCAATTGGTAAAATACATGGGCAGCCAGTAGGCAGCATTGGGATCTCCATCAATTTGTGTTGGATAAACCTGGTAAGGGAGTTCAAGTTTTGCATTGGGATCATTACCAATCGACTGATCATTAATTACAAAAGTGGCTTTTGCTTTTACAAGATTCAGACTTTCCCAATTTCCTGCACCACCTGTAACATCCTGTACATCTACGCGATAACCATACACACCGAGAGGCGCATCTACTTGCTCACCGGAATTTGGTTTTGAAGGATTTTCCATTAATTGCCTGATATACCAGATCAAAATCTGTTCATCATCCCAACCCATGCGGATGCCGGCATCCTTTTGCGGGTGAAGTCCATCCTGGGTTTCCTGCAAAAGATTATTACTGACTGGTTGGTTGGCATGCACAATTTTCGCATATCCATCATTGTATTCATTTACTTCAGCAAAAATTTCATCCCATGGCGCCGGCTGTGGTTCAGGATCAGTTACATCAGTTTGTTTGCGATGCATTACCGGGAAGAGTATAGGTGCAAAAACCGGCCGGCTTTCTCCTATTGTTAATTTTGGTATTCTAGCTGCGTATCTTTTTATAAATGGCCCATCTGCATGTTCAAGACTTTCTTTTTGGATATCATCATAATTATCATTCAATAAATTAACAAAGAGGTAACCTCCTTTTTCAAACCACCCGGGAGATAATGTTAATTCAGTTTCATAGATCATACCACAGGCTTTGGCAAGGAGCGGCTGCCTTAAAATGTGTGCATATAATTGTCCCCAGCTAACATCCATTACGGGTGCTGTGATAACCGGTTTCTTATCATTGCGCAGCGCACAATGGTAACTGTCATCAGTAGTCGCATTAGGGTGCCGGGGTGATGTAAAATTGAAAGAGCCGCGGTAAGATTCAGGCAAATACTTTTTAACACTTCTGCCAATTTCATTTGTTTTAAATCCTTTCTCTGCTGTTTCGGAAATTGTTATACGACCTTCGAAATCTTTGGCGATGGCTTTTAAAATAGCTGCCTTATTGGTTGCCGCCGTTACAGTCAAAGGCTCAATAATGGGGATTCTTCCTGGTGCAGTTGCATTTCCCCAGGGAAATTCATCCAGGCGATTAATAATGCCTGCTTCAAATTGTGGCTGCATATCTGCAAATGAAATGGCGGAATCAACAGGTGCAGGCATCCCTGTAGGAATGGGATTAAATGGATCCATATTCCTGGGAATAAGTACGATGTTGAGTTTTAAAATATTTCCATCAAAACCTTGAGGAAAACTCATTAATGTATACCGGCGATTTGTTTCCATTATGGAATCATTTTATTGTATAAATATGTTTGGGAAGGATATGAATTTTAATTAGACTGACCTTATGCAATCTGTCTTTGTTCACCCCATGTTTTGCTGAAGCTGATATCGATGACCAGGAATATGCTTATATCCAATGCAAATGTGACCTGCACACTGCAATTGGTTTCTGAACCACTTCTTTCAACAGTGCCCCTGGCTTCAATTGTTATTGTAACACAAACCAGTCCGCCAATCAAATTAGCCTGTCCCCTGAACAACATGATACCTGTTAAAGAAAACTTGGTTACATCAGCATACATTTCCACACCAATCATATACAACACACTTACGTTTCCAACTACCGGTAACCCCACAACGATTTGCGCACCAAACCCGAACATCAGGGTCAGGTTGGGACCCACACTTGTATCACAGGCGATCTTCACATCAACAGCGCCTACCGCGTAAATAGTTCCCACTGAAACAGAAAAGCACATTACACTTAAACCGCCATGAAATTGCAAGTATGCACCGGCAGTTGGCAGTAATTGTTTTGGATCTGTAGTAACTTTTAACGCAGCATTAAAGTAAACGCCCAAACCAAGTGAAGCTTCGAGTTTTAATGGACAATTGGGATCATTATATAAGGCTGCGGAAGGTGGGAACCGAACCAATGGAATATCTTTTTTTGCTTCGAATTTGTACTCCCAGATCTCACCGCTATTGCTCATGGCTATTTTCAAACCACGTTTTAATGTTTCACCATAATCACCTGAACTTAATGAGGCAAGCATTTGCAACAAGTCTATCAATGGCTGCAGTTCTTTACTGAATTCAATCTCCGGAATATTCATTCCACCCTGCCCGTCAGTATCACCAGCATAACCACTTTCTTTTCCTTTACCAGCATCAAAATTTCCTTTGATGGTCATCAGTCTTTTAAAATCTCCCAGGTCAACAACCATGGCCACATTATTCAAACGGCTTTTCCACTGATCGGCCATATCATTGGCAAAACTGTTTACATCAAATTTTAATTTACTGTTTACATAATTTCCTGGAGGATCGTCCTTTTTGCCGGTTTTATAATCGATATAAATTTTCAATCCTTCCATATCAACCAAAGGAATTTCAAATTGCGGCACATCAAAATCCAACGCTTTATTTAAAACGCCATTAGCTCCTTTTTGCAACATGCTCATGCCTTGCTGAATAGCCTCCTTACCCTGCTTTACTGCATCCACCTGCAGCAATTCCAAAACTTTAGTTCCATCTGCCAATGTTTTTTCAGTGAAAGCTTTAACGCCATTACTTTCAAAAATGGGCATGGCCTTACCAAAATTATCTACCGCATTTCCAATATTCGGGAATATGCCATTACCGGACATTAACCTGTATGCATCAGCGAAAATCGGTGGCGTTTTACTTAACAACATCTCCGTATTTTTTGCATACGAAGGATTTAAGAACAGCGCCTTTTGCGTGGCTGTACTTTGCAGAAAAGCAAAATTATTTGTTTCCGCTACAGGATTGCGGGCTAACTCCAAAGGATGGGCAATCCTTGCCAATTCCTTGTTGACTGCCTGTGGATCAATAACAACATCCTTTAACCATTTACCTTTTCGAATAACCGGCACCGTTACTGACTCCGGTAACGGAGTTACATCACCCGTGCCTACATTATGTTTTACAATGCTCCAACTGCCATCTTTAGGCAGAAATACATTTCCTCTTACGGCGGCGGCAAATGCAATTTGGTTGGATTGATTGGCTGAAATATTAACGTCAAAACGATTTAAACGCATCTGCTGATTGGAATTGGTGATATCGATCACACAATCGATCGGTCCGCCAATACTGCCAAACTGTTCATTCAATAAAGCTTTAAACGCCTCCGGCTTGATAGGGACACCGGTTGGTTCAAGTTGTACATAACCCAATACTTTTTTTGATGGCACCCTTCCATTTACATGCCCCGAAACCACATTTTCTATTTCAACATCCGCATCAAACCAAACAGGACGGCAAAGAATATTATTTGGTATGGAAGCACCCGCATGGGTTTTTTGAACACCAGTGATTCCATCTACATATTTATCACCTGCATTAACCTGGTCAGGCATTGAAAAATCTTTGATGCTGCTGTCTTCAATAATGTTCTGTACATTAAATAATCCCTTTACCAGGCCAGGATGAATTTCATAAGGTGTTTCTGTTTGCGTGTTTGGCACTGCAGGCGGCGGTGGAATAACGGTACCTTCAGGAATAAACCTGTATTGAAAATCAAACTTACCATCGCTTTCAGCCTTCCAGCCACTGTCAATACGATAAATAAAACCACTGCTTACACGGAAGATCGTAATCGTTCTGACAACCCTGATTCCCCAGGGATAAATAATACTTTTCACCTGTATCACCTCATGTGCCGTTCGACCGATCATTACATCAAAACGTGCCTGGCTGGTTGCAGCAAATTGCGCTGACGGACTAAGCCAATCACTGAACATACTGGCACCATAACCGCTAAAATCAATTCTTGTTACCGGCACACCCCTGCCTTCCGGCGGACTATTAAAAGCCAATGGCGTTTCAAAAAATTCATTATTGAAAATTCTTGTTACACTATCACCTAACGTACTCGCACCAGTGCTTCCATCCCATCCTATAACATTATTTACCTGGATCACGTACCCCGGGAATAAATGACTGTCTTTTTCACCCGGTAATACTGCAGGTTTTACATCATAATTACCTGCTTTAGCTTTGATCTGTAAACCACCCTGCAAATTATTTTTGAATGTTGGATCCACCTTTTCAAAAACAGGTTTGATTACTTCCGGTCCCTGTTTTGAAATGAAAGCCAATGCATGAATACCAAAAGGCAATGTAAAAGATGCAACCGTGCGGTTTTGATTGTTGTGATGAAATTGTTGGAACAAATAGGCAGATAATGGAAGAGGAGCAAGAGGAACGGGTATTTCACCATTATTAAATATCCGGGTGGGTCCACCATCATTGGGATAATAATTCCACAAAGGAACAGGATCCATAGGCTGCACCCTTCCACTCAAATTTATGAGAGGCTCCCAGGCTACAACAGGTAACATAAATGCTCTTACCTGTGAACCTCTTGCCACAACTGTCATTTCCTGGACACCAAATGGAAAACCATTATTGGTTGTTGCATTTACAACATCTGATGTATGCACCATTCCCATACGGGTGCCACCAAACATACTAAAACTTACACCCAATTGATTGGCGTTACTGCTAACATCTAACAATGCAAATGCATCCGCATTCATGATGTTACCAAATTTATCATCCCAGGCTTTTTTATAATCCGGCGGTTTTGATGATCTTCTAAAGAAAGTGCTGGTTGCTGCAACTGGTGCTGCAGCCGCAGATGCTAAAGAATTCATCCTGTTTTGCTCGTGGTTGAAAACAGACAACATGGGATTAGCCTGTGCAGTGACTGCCGGTGATCCTGTGGAAGAGCCCGCTTGCAAAGCTGCAGCCATATTGCCAAAATGAAATGAAACTTTCACTTCATCCAATTCATCATCCACAGGTTTAAAATTTACCATCGCGATCAACCATAACCAAACCTGCCGGTTGGCACCAACGTCATTTGTTCGGATATTACGTTGTTCAAACTGCCTGCGAAGAATGCCAATATTTGCCAGGTAAGGATCGGGTAAAGTTGGAAGATAACTGTACATGCCAAATGACAACAACAGATTACCATCATTCATTTTAGTAAAATCATCATTGCATTCACCAAAAAGCAAACAGCCATTTGCAGGTGTTGTGGTGAATAAAGCATTTTCAAGAGCTAAAGAAATGGGTTTGATGACAGGCGTTTTATCAGCTGGTAACTTATGATCCCAGAGAATATTATCATCGTACAGATACATCAGCTTTTTAACAGCTGAAGCCGCTAACATCAGCAGGCTTGATTTTGATCTTACGGCAACTGCTTCACCATTTACTTTAACGGGACGATCAGTTTTTACATCTGCATTGCAAAGGGTCAATACCATTTCATC
>CAMPGG010000062.1 GCA_946885335.1 uncultured Chitinophagaceae bacterium | reverse complement strand
ATACCTGGGTGCCAAAGGGCATATTTAGTTTTCTTTTTAAAATTAATTCCGTTCATGAGCCATCATTCCCATCACCTGACAATTGAACTGAAACAGGTTCGCTTTTATGGTTACCATGGTTTGTATGAGAACGAATCTTTTACAGGTAATGAGTTTGAAATTGATCTGCGTGTACGTATTCATCCAGCAGTGGAAATAATTCGAAACATGGAAGAATCCATCAGCTATGTAAACTTGTTTGAGTTGGTCAAAAAAAGAATGCAGCAGCGGGAAGCTTTATTAGAAACACTGGCCATGGATATTGCAAACCTTATACATAAAGAATTTGCTGGTGTTAAAGAAGTAAACATTTCAATTACTAAACTTACCCCGCCATTTGAGAATTTTTCAGGGAAAGTAGGTGTAACCTATCAGAAGATATTTAATTAATAAGTTTTTTTATCAGATCACTTTCAGTTTCCATTTTCCTGTTCTCATATAAAAAAATGAAAGAGAAAATAAACTGAGCCAGTATATCCATTCTGACATCCAGCCAAAACTAACAGGCATTTTCCATTTCTCCATAATGAAGTAAACGTAAATACAGTATAAAATAATGGCCACCACTTCAATGAGTAAAGTGATCCGGCTGTTACCTGTTCCCGTTACCGCATTCAGCCAAACTGTTGCAAAGGTCATGAAGATCATAGCTATAGAAATCACACGCACCACGGGTATAGCAGCATCAATAAATCCTTGTGGCTGTCCATAAATGGATAATAAAACGGATGGAAATAAATTTAGCAGTATGGCTGCAGAGATGGATCCTATCAAACTAAGTTTAATGATCTTATGAACCAGTTTTATTACTTCCGCTTGTCGTTGCTGCCCCATTACATTGCTTACCATCGTATTGGCAGTTGCGGCAAAAGCCCAGATAAAAACGCCGAAAAAGCCAAAGATATTTCGCATGGTATTGGAAACAGCCAGGTCGTATTGAGTGCTTTGATTTCTTTCAATCAAAATAAAAAAGAACTCCCAGCTGATGATGCTGATTGCATGTTGAAATATCAGTGGTGAAGACATGGATAAAATGAGTTTCATTACTTTTTTATCCAGCCTGAAAGTAGCAAATAATGAAAATCTTTTGCTGATACCTTTAAGCCTGATCACCAGGTAAATGACCAGCATGCCTGTAAATTCTGCAATAACGGATGCAATAGCAGCACCATTAAAACCGAATGCTGGCAGGCCCATTTTTCCAAAAATAAATAGGTAATCAAGGATGATATTTGTTCCTGTTTCCGCAATGCTACCGATCACCAGGTACCTTGCCTGGTTAGTGCCAACCAACAGCGCATTTCGCATTTGAAAGATGTAAAGAAATGGCAGGCCCCAAATGCGGATCTTTAAAAAAGAAATGGACTGTTCATATTTCTCTGGCGAACTAAGCGCATATTTCAAGATAGCAGGCGCAGCAAAATAGGTCAACAGGATACCTATGGCGGCTATACCCATAGCGATATAAACGCCCTGGTTAAATAATTTTCCAATTTCATGGATTCTGCCTTCACCTGCCCGCCTGGATATCAATGCCTGCAAGCCATTATTCAAACCATAACCAATACCTGCAAAAATCAGGTAATATACACCTGTGATGCTGGCTACTGCAAGGGCCTCGGTACTATAATGACCCAGGAAAATATTATTGGTAATAAAATTCAACTGGGGAACCAATATGGCAAGACTGATTGGCAGGGCGATTTTCAGGATCTGCCTGTTAGTGACCGTTAATTGCAGTGAATTTTTTTCGGAAGCCATTTGGTTAGGTTCGCAAACCTACAATTTAAATGCTTGCTGCAACCAATGAACAGGGACAACCTCCTTCAGTAAAAAAAATTACATTGCAGCGTAAAAAAACAGCGTGTGAATCAATTATTAAATATTCAGCCAGTTGCGCAGGCAGATGCTGCTCAATCGGTTTTATTGATGGAAGTGGGACCACAACATGTATTCTTTGGCGTGATGGGTATGGGTAACAACGAAATTCAACAGGTAGCTTTTTATTCCGGTAATCAGCAAGAAGAAGAAGTTTTGCTTTACCAGGTATTTGAAAAACACCCGGAGCTAAAAAATTCTTTTTACCAGGTGATCATTGCCTGGCAGGTGGCCCAAAATATTTTGATACCTGAAAAATTTTACCAGGAACAATCCACCAATACACTTTTAGAAGTTTTGCACGGGCAGACGAACAATCATAAAGTGATCAGTGAAAAAGTGGAAGGATTTGATTTTTATAATGTGTACCAGGCGCCACAACATATGTACGATTGGATGAACCGGCATTACAGCCATGCAAAATATCTACATGGATTTACCGCTGGTATTCGTAACATCCACTTTCCGCCAGACGAAACACCTCAATTGATCGTTGATTTTAAACCATCGCAAATAACGGTTTATGCTATTAAACATAATCAATTGCAATTGGTGCAAATGTTCCCTTACGAATCACCGGCTGACCTGGTTTTTTACCTGGCCAGGATTTGTTTTCAATTAGGGATTTTGCAGCAGGAAGTGAAAATTATTATTGAAGGTTTAATTGATGAATCATCGGCAGCTTATGCCAGCCTGCATAAATATTTTACACATGTTCAATTTGACCAGGTGCCTGACCAGGTTCGTTTTACAGAAGATTTTAAGGAACACCCGGCACACTTTTTTTCATCCATTTATAAATTAGCGGCATGCGTATCATAAGTGGTAATTTGGGAGGAAGAAAAGTAAAACCACCGGCTAAAATGCCGCATACACGTCCTACAACCGATATTGCCAAAGAGGCGCTGTTTAATATTTTACAAAATAATATTGATTTCGAAGATCTCAAAACTTTAGATCTCTTTGGTGGCACCGGGAGTATAAGTTATGAACTGGCTTCCCGGGGTGCAACAGATTTAACGGTGGTTGAAAAGGATGATAAGATGTACAATTTTATTAAATCAACCGCTGCGGATTTTAAAATTTCGAATTTCAACGTTGTAAAAATGGATGTATTCAGGTTCATTGAACAATGTGATGAAAAATTTGATTTCATTTTTGCAGGACCTCCATATGCATTAACAACCATTGATGAATTACCAGTTAAAATTTTTGAAAAAAAATTATTAAAAAAAGATGGCTGGTTTGTACTTGAACATACTCCCCGGAATAATTACAAGGATCAACCACATTTTCATGAAGAAAGAACTTATGGTACTACCGTATTTTCCATTTTTATTGAATCGTGATCATTTTAAATTGAATGCATGAAGAAAACGGAAGCAAGGTCATTATTTAAACAACAGCGTTTGGAATTATCGGAACAGCAAATGGAAAAACTAAATGATTTGATGCTGATCCAGTTTCAAAGTTGCGATCTGCCTTTTGTTGATCATCTTTTCAGTTATTGGCCCATCGAGGAAAATAATGAACCTGCTACACATCTCTTTACAGAATTTTTGCGTTTCAGAAATCCCGGGATGCAGGTGCTTTATCCAAAATCCGATTTTACAAAAAATGCCATGCATGCCGTGGTAACGGATATAGATACACCATTTACAAAACACGAGTATAATATTTATGAACCAGAGAGTGACCAGGTAGTAGACCCAAAAACGATCGATCTTGTTTTTGTTCCACTCATTATATGCGATCATCGCGGTTACCGGGTCGGTTATGGAAAAGGATTTTATGACAGGTATCTAACGCAGTGCCGTGCGGATTGTATAAAGATCGGTTTTTCGTTTTTTGAGCCCATTCCCGTGCTGGAAGATGCCAATGAATTTGATGTACCTTTAGACCTTTGTATTACACCACAAAACGTGTATGTTTTTTAACGGCTTCCTTAAATCATTCCGCATTTTATTAATACCATTCTCCATTTTTTATTGGGTGGCTATATGGGTGCGCAATAAACTTTACGATGCTGGTGTATTTAAATCAGTAAGCTTCAATCTGCCAGTAATAAATGTGGGCAACCTGTCTGTTGGGGGAACCGGGAAATCGCCGATGATAGAATATCTTACCCGCCTGCTGCAAAATGAACAAAAAATCAGTATCCTGAGCCGGGGTTATAAAAGAAAAACCAAAGGATATAATTTGGCCAATGAATTTTCAACCGCACTTGAAATTGGTGATGAGCCTTTGCAGTTTCATAAAAAATTCCCGGGTGTGGCAGTGGCGGTGGGTGAAGAAAGAATTGTGGCCATACCCCAGTTGTTGCATGACAGGCCGGAAACGGATGTGATTTTATTGGATGATGCTTTTCAACATCGGGCCATAAAGGCTGGGTTAAATATTTTGTTAACTGATTGCAATAACTTATTTACCCGTGATTTTTACCTGCCGGCAGGTGATCTCAGGGATCTTAAGAAAAGTTATCAAAGAGCCGACATCATCGTTGTAACAAAATGTCCCTTTGATCTTTCTCAAAAAGCAAAAGAAGCAACCGTAAAAGAAATTGATCCGCTGCCGCACCAGCATATATTTTTTACCACGATAGAGTTTGGCCTGCCTTACCATATACTTTCTTATCAGCAGCATAAAGTGATCAATGAACAAACAGAAGTGTTGCTGGTAACAGGTATCGCTAATCCCGGCCCATTGAAAAACTATCTTGACGAACAGTGCGATTTGTATAATATGATGACTTACCGGGATCACCATATATTTACGATTGATGACTGGAAAGATATCGGCAAACGTTTTGCATCCATGGAATCACAGGATAAAATCATTCTTACAACGGAAAAGGATGCCATGCGTTTGATAAAATTTGAAAGTAAAGCGGCGGAATTGCCTTTATTTGTAATTCCGATTGAACACCGGTTTTTATTTAACGAAGGTCCACAGTTTGATCAATTGGTGACTAAATTCATAGAACAGTTTAATCCAAAGAAGGAGGTCAAAGGTTTACAGGAAACCATCTTGAGTTCTGTTGATAATCAAAAAGTAAATTAGTATGGGACGCAAAAACGACAAAGAGAAAAAAAATAAAAGATCGGCAAAAGAAGTAACCATTAAAGGGGTATTGGATATAACCCGTGCGGGAATGGGTTATGTGGTTGTTGAAAATGTGGAATCGGATATCATGGTTAAACCCGGTGATTTTAATACTGCGCTTCATGGTGATACAGTAAGGGTAAAAATAAAAGATGGTCAAACGGGTAAAAGAATGCAGGGTGTGATAACGGAAGTGGTTAAACGTAAACAAAATGAGTTTATCGGGCGACTTGAAGAAAATAAAAATTTCGCTTTTTTTATTCCTGAAATGGAAAAGCCCATGCCCGATGTATATATCGCTCATAAAAATTTTAATGGAGCAAAGGATGGTGACAGGGTAGTGGTTCGCTTATTGGAATGGGATAAAGCTGGTAAACGTCCTGAGGGTGAAGTGATTTCCGTTCTTGATCCGGAAGATCAGAATGATATGGTGATGAAGGAAATACTTTTACAAAATGGATTTCCATTGGTTTTTTCTGATGATGTGCAGGAAGAAGCTGCACGACTGCCGGAAACGATTTCACAAAAGGAAATTGACAGCCGGCGAGATTTCAGGAACGAATTGACCGTAACGATTGACCCGGTTGATGCAAAAGATTTTGACGATGCTTTATCAATTAAAACATTACCAAATGGCCATTACGAAATTGGTGTTCACATTGCTGATGTAAGTCATTATGTTTTAGCTGGTACTGAATTGGATAACGAAGCTTATGAAAGAGCAACATCTGTTTATTTGCCTGACAGAGTAAATCCGATGCTCCCGGAACATATTTCAAATGTTTTATGTTCCCTTCGTCCCAAAGAAGATAAACTTACATTTTCTGCAGTTTTCGAAATGGATGGGGAAGGTAAAGTGTACAAACATTGGCTGGGACGTACGGTTATTCATTCCAATCATCGTTTTACTTATGAAGAAGTACAGGAGATCATTGAAACTGGGGAAGGATTATACAGAGATGAAGTGATACTGTTTAATGATATTGCAAAAAAGCTAAGGGCACAGCGATTTGCAAAAGGCGCCATTAATTTTTCATCAACGGAAGTACGCTTTAAACTGGATGAAAAAGGAAAACCGATTGGTATTGTCGTTAAGGAAAGTAAGGAGTCGCACCAGCTTATAGAAGAATTCATGTTGCTGGCAAATCGTTTTGTGGCGCAACATTTTTCAAAAATAATTGTGAATGAAAAACCAATACCCGCACCTTACAGGGTACATGATAATCCCGATGAAGAAAAGTTGTTACCCTTCATAGCATTTGCAAGGAAATTCGGGCATAAGTTCGATACGTCTTCACCTGAATCCATTACAACATCATTTAACCAGATGTTGAGCGAGGTAAAAGGTAAACCCGAACAACATGTGCTGGAACAATTAGGTATCCGGACTATGGCGAAAGCTGTATATACAACGGAGAATATTGGTCACTTCGGTTTGGGATTTGAAAATTACTGTCATTTTACTTCACCCATTCGTCGCTATCCCGATGTAATGGTTCACCGCTTGTTGCAGCAAACGCTGGATAAACAATATTTGATTGATAAAAAGATGGAGGCTAAATGCAGGCACTGCAGTGAAAGGGAAAGGGCGGCAATGGAAAGTGAAAGATCTGCATCAAAGTACAAACAGGTAGAATACATGAAGAACTTTTTGGGTGAAGAATTTGAAGGGGTTATCAGTGGCGTTACTTCATTCGGTTTTTTTGTTGAAACTGTATTACATAAATGCGAAGGGCTTGTAAGTATTGCCAGCTTATCCCATTACGATGATTTCAAGCATGTGGAAAGCGAGTATGCATTAGCGGGGTTACGGAGTGGTAAACAATTTCGCATGGGTGATAAAGTGAACATCAAAGTGGTGGCTGCAAATTTGCTGAAACGCCAGCTTGATTACGAATGGGTGGTGGCAACCAGTATGAAAGAAGAACATGAAATGAGTGCATCAGCCCAGGAAAGGATAAAGGGTACTCAACACAAAATGAAATCTGCAAAGACTTCTAAAACTGTTAAAAAGAATGGTCAACCCGGTAATGGAAAAACCGGCAAGAAAAACGGAAATAAAAAATAATCATGCACTCTTTTGAAACACTGTCGGAGAAATTTTCGGCGCAATTCAACAAGTCACATTTTCCTGCAGAACCTTCATCGTTATACCAGCCAAATGAATATTTTTTGAAATTGGGTGGCAAACGGGTACGTCCTGTTCTATGCCTGATGGGCAATGAATTATTTGGCGAAATTGAACCCGATGCATGGCATGTATCCAATGCAATTGAACTTTTTCACAACTTTACATTGATACATGATGATATCATGGACAAAGCCCCGCTGAGAAGGGGTTTGGAAACATTGCACACCAAATATGGAGAAAGCACGGCATTGCTTGCCGGTGATGTAATGTTGGTGGTGGCTTACGATTATTTAAATCATATTGGTCCACAGTTTATTCACCGCATCATTCGCATCTTTAATCAAACGGCAATGAAAGTTTGCGAGGGTCAGCAACTGGATATGGATTTTGAAAAAAGGAATGAAGTGGCCCTGGATGAATATATTGAAATGATCGGTTTAAAAACATCTGTATTGCTTGCCGGCAGTTTGCAAATGGGAGCCATATTGGGTGGTGCCGGCGAACGCAATCAACATTTATTGTATGAGTTTGGCAGAAAACTCGGACTTGCATTCCAGGTGCAGGATGATTACCTGGATGCCTTTGGTGATCCGGGCAAATTTGGTAAACAGGTTGGTGGTGATATAAAAAGTAATAAGAAAACTTTTTTGCAAATCCATGCCTGGCAAGTTGCTAATCCTGCGCAAAAAGAAGAACTGCTTAATTTGTTGCAAAATGATGATCCTAAAAAAGTAGAACGCACCCTGCAGTTATACCATGATTGTGGTGCTGATGAATGGACATGCAGCCTGAAAGATAAATACCTTGACGAAGCATTGGCACATTTAGAAGATATAGCCGTAGTAAGTAAAAGAAAAGAACCGCTGAAAGAATTAGCTCATTACCTGGTTCAACGGCAAAGTTGAAATAATTATTTTTTGTTTTGCAATAAATGACTTCTATTTAAAAAAGGAAGTTGAATTTTTTTAATCCAAGCATATCTAATCTATTCATGCAATCTGATAAGTCCATACCGCAAGCAACATTGTTCCAGGCATTGATACCTATCATTGTTTTAATTCTGCTCCTTACTTTCAACGTAATGTTTTATGGAGATATGGCAACATCAGGTGCCAACCAACTGGCATTAATACTGGCAGCAACCGCCGCTGCGCTGGTCGGGTTTTCTTTAAAAGTCTCTTTTTCAAAAATGCTTAAAGGTATCGTTGACAGTATTACTGCTTCAATGAGTGCCATCCTCATCTTGTTACTGATTGGCGCATTAGCCGGAACATGGCTCATTAGCGGCATTGTACCCACCATGATCTATTATGGATTGCAGGTTTTAAATCCAACTATTTTTTTGTTTGCGGCAGTCATTGTTTGTAGCATCGTTTCAGTTGCAACTGGTAGTTCCTGGTCAACGGTGGCTACTGTAGGAATTGCTTTACTGGGAATCGGCAAAGCTTTAAATATTGGTGAAGGATGGATTGCGGGAGCTATTATTTCCGGTGCTTATTTTGGAGATAAGATATCACCCATGTCGGATACAACAAACCTGGCACCTGCCATGGCAGGCACAGACCTGTTTACGCATATCCGTTATATGATGATCACCACGGTACCTTCCATGATACTGACTCTTTTAATTTTTTTAGGTGTTGGTTTATTTACGGATCATGATGCAACCGTAAACAGCACCGCTGCACTTTCAGATGCTGTTAAAGAAAAATTTTACATTTCACCAGTCTTATTCATTGCGCCTGCTATTGTGATCTGGATGATCGTTAAAAAAGTAAATGCTTTGCCTGCATTATTAGCGGGTGTGCTGTTAGGTGCTTTGTTCGCGGTTATTTTTCAACCGCAGATTATTGCGGAGGTGGCAGGTGCTACAGGGAGTTATGTAAAACAATCTTATATGGCAATCATGAATGCAATGGGAGGATCTGTGTCCGTTGCATCAGATAATGAAATTGCTGCTGGTCTGTTAAGTTCCCGCGGCATGGCCGGTATGTTGAATACGATCTGGCTGATTCTTTGCGCACTGGCATTTGGTGGCGTAATGGAATCGGTGGGTTTATTAAAACGCATCACCAGCCCCCTTGTAAAAAAAGCGAAATCAAATGGTTCCCTGGTAGCTACAACTGCCGGAAGTTGTGTGTTTATTAATGTAACCGCATCAGACCAATATCTTTCTATAGTGGTTCCAGGGAAAATGTTTGCTCAAACATACAAGGAAAGAGGTTTGGCTCCGCAAAACCTGAGTCGTACACTGGAAGATGCGGGCACTGTAACTTCTGTTCTGGTTCCATGGAATACCTGTGGTGCCACGCAAACGGCAGTGTTGGGTGTTTCTACTTTTGTGTATGCACCATTTTGTTTCTTTAATATTATCAGCCCTTTTATGACCATCTTAGTGGCATACCTGGGATTTAAAGTGGCAAAACTTCCTCCATCAAAAATGGGCGATGTGCATCCTGCGCAGGTTTCTGATGATCCATCAGAAAAGCCGGTTGAATACATGCAGTAAAAATATTTTCCTGTTTACAGTAATGTTTAAGCGCTAAGATTTAAATCTCCGGTTTCGGTTTCCGGCTTAATTTTGTGTTATGAAATACCAGGTAGGAGATACGGTTCGCATTATTCATTCCAATGAAGAAGGGCAGGTGATTGATATCATCAATGAAAAAATGGTGATGGTGGATGTGGATGGTGTTAAGTTTCCTGTGTATGCTGACCAGGTTGAATTTCCATACTTCAAAAGATTTTCTGATAAAAAAACTTCCAATAAAAATCAACCAGCCAAAAAATATATTGAAGATGTAAGGAAAGAAAAAAGAGAAGAAAAAACCCGCGAGGAAAATGGTGTTTGGCTTACATTTTTACCCGTGATGGAATTAGATGAATTTGGTGATGAGATAGTTGAATTATTAAAACTTCACCTGGTTAACCATACATCTGCAGGCTACCGTTTTATTTATAATCTTAATTTCTTCGGTCATTCTGATTTTGAATTAAGGGGAGATGTTCAACCTTTTGAAGATTTTTATTTGCACGATGTTCCATTCGAAGAAATGAATGATAACCCATCTTTCGATTTTGAATTTTCATTGATCAATCCTGATAAGAAAAAAGCGGATTACTATGAATATTCTCTCAAATTAAAACCCAAACAATTATTTAATAAAATAGAAACATTAAGAAAAAATAACGAAGCCACTTTTTCTTTTTTGTTGTTTGATAAATATCCGCAGCGCCCGGTTGAAGATGATTTTTCTTTTGATTTGCTTTCTTCCAAATACAAAGTATATGATGCATCAAAGAAAAGAGTTCCTGCTGAACCTCCCCGTTCAATGATCGATCTGCATATAGAGAAGCTTAGCGACGATTGGAAACATTTAACCAATTTCGAGATTCTTTCCATCCAGCTTAAGACCTTTGAAAAATATTATGAACTGGCCTTGCAACATTACCAGCCCAGTCTTGTTGTTGTACATGGCATAGGCAGCGGAAAATTGCGTGATGAAATTCATGAAATACTTCGATTAAAAAAAGAAGTGAAATCATTTGTAAACCAGTATCACCCTTTGTATGGATATGGTGCAACGGAGATTTACTTTCAATACAAGTAGATCCTAATCGTTTCATATCATTAAACAAAAAATTCCCTGTTTCACATAAGCCTGAAGGATTAATAAATCTTGTTTCAATCCCTTAAAAAGAGAAATAACAGGAATTTATTAATCAGTATTTTTGGACGGAATTTTTAAGGATCTTATTCCGGCGAATTAAATATTGGTAAATGGTAAAAAGTCTTTTACATTTTGATCTCACAAAGGAACTTGAAGATTATGATACAATTCATGAGGAGATTCAAAAAGATATTGTTTTCAAGGGAACTAAATTATGGATCCTCGCCTTTGCTATCGTTATCGCATCCATTGGATTAAATACCAATTCAACGGCCGTTGTTATTGGTGCGATGTTGATATCGCCTTTAATGGGCCCCATTAATGGAATGGGATATAGTATTGCAACATATAATTTCAGGTTGTTCAGAATGTCTCTGCGCAATTTCGGATTTGCTGTCATTGCCGGTCTTTTAACATCTACCATATACTTTGCCATCAGCCCGGTTTCAACCGCACAATCTGAATTGCTTGCACGAACCAGTCCAACAATTTATGATGTTCTCATTGCTTTATTTGGCGGATTGGCTGGCATAGTCGCCATCAGCAGTAAATTAAAAGGCAATGTTATTCCTGGCGTAGCGATTGCAACTGCATTGATGCCTCCATTATGTACAGCAGGTTATGGATTGGCAACCGGGCAATTCAGTTATTTCTTTGGAGCATTTTATTTATTTACTATCAACAGTGTTTTTATAGGTATTTCTTCAGTTGTAATTTCCCAGGTTTTCAAATTTCCAATGCGGACCATAGTGGATCCATCCCGTAAGAAGCGCATCAACCAATATATTTCGCTGGTGATTTTAATTACACTTGTACCTAGCATTTACTTTGGTTATCAATTGGTGCAGGAGGAAAAATTTAATAAGAACGTAGAAAAATTTGTAAAAAGTGTTACTGTTTACGAGGGAGCATATTTGTTAAGAAATGAAACCAGTCCTTCGGCTAAAACCATTAAACTGGTTTATGGAGGCAATGAATTATCCGCTTCCGATAAACAACAAATAAAAGGAAGATCAGGTGATTTTGGTTTGTTAGATGCCAAATTATTTATTGACCAGGGATTCAGCATCAACGATAATTTAGCACAAAAAGATGAAGCTGATTTGTTGAAAAGCCAGGTAAATGCTTTAACATTTTCATTGTCTCAAAGTGAACAAAAAACGGATAGTATTCTCAAACTGCAATTAACGGGCAGGCAATTACTTAGAGAAATTAAACCGTTATATCCGCAAATTTTATCCTGTTCCTATGCAGAAACATTGAATTTTTCAGAAACGGATAGTTTAATGAAAACAAAAAAATTAGCCATTGTCGCATTTGGCACTGCGCCAGGACAAATACCGGAGGCCGAAAAAGAAAAATTAAAAAAATGGCTCGCATCAAGGTTAAGAACCAGTAATCTCAAAATCTATTATGAAGAAGAATGATTTTCATTATTCAAAATCGATATAACCTCCAGGTTTCCTGAAATCATTTTTGTGTAAGAAACATTCGCTAAAACATATTTTTAAAAATGGTAGCCAAAATAAATCTTTGGATAAAAAACCGGTATCAAAAAGTATTAAACAGCATTGCTTTTTATCCTGCTTTTATTGGTTTACTTTTTTTGATTGTTTCTTTTTTTGTTATTCAATTTGATTATTCCGATGCCGGCAAAGACATCAAATCAAGATTCGATTACCTCACTTTAAAGGATGCATCAACCGCTCGGGCCATCATTTCAGCAATAGCAGCCGGAATACTTTCGCTTACTGTTTTCAGTTTTTCTATGGTGATGATCGTATTGAACCAGGCTGCATCACAAATGAGTAACCGGGTGCTGGACAAACTGATTGGAAACCGGTTTCAACAGGTTGTACTTGGTATTTATATCGGTACCATCGTGTACGCATTGTTTTTATTAAGTACTATCCGGGACATTGATGCTGGTATTTATATTCCGGCTATCAGCACATACCTGCTTATACTCATTACCATATTTGACATTTTCCTGTTCATTTACTTTTTGCATTACATAACCCAATCCGTAAAGTATAAGGTTATAATTGAAAGAATTTATAATGACACAAAAAAATCGCTGGAGGATTCTTGCAAGCTAAGGAAGGAACCCGCAAAGGCAGCTTTATTTGAAAGTGACCATGTCGTAAAAAGTACTGCTCCCGGTATATATACTGGTTTTGATAAACGTGCACTGGTTAAAATTTGTCGTGAACATGACTGCTGCGTTTTTATGATACATACACCCGGAACATTTGTTTTGGAAGGAGTGCCCTTATTTAAATTAAATAAACAATTGCCAGGTGAGGCAAAGGATGATATTTTAAAATCAATGTACATTGATAATGATGAAAGTATTGATCAGAATTTCTTTTTTGGTTTCAGGCAATTGTCAGAAGTGGCTGTTAAAGCGTTAAGCCCGGGAATAAATGATCCTGGTACGGCCATTGAAAGCCTGAGGGCATTATTCAGGTTATATGCTTACAGGGTTTCATTTTTCCCTGACAGTATTATTGTTGATGAAGATTCAAATCCCCGTATCATTTTGCAGGAATTAACCTATGAAAAAATTTTTGCTGATACGCTATTGCCCATCTGGGACTATGGAAAGAATGACAGGATGATTCAAAATGAATTATTTCATTTGTTGACACAACTCCAGGTCATTCATCCAAATACACTAAGCACTAAATTCATGCTGGAAGTAAAAAATAAAATGCAACAGCAAACGCCGTTGATAGATTATTGATT
>CAMPGG010000061.1 GCA_946885335.1 uncultured Chitinophagaceae bacterium | reverse complement strand
AAAGGGAAATTGAATTATGATGACCTTGTAGAAAACTACCTGGATATTCCGTACAAGGGAATTACAATCAGGCATTTATTAACACATACCAGTGGCTTACCGGATTACCAGGATATTATGGATAAACATTGGGATAAATCAAAAGTAGCGGGTAACCCGGATATCCTGGAATACCTGAATAAATATGCGCCGCCAAAACTTTTTGAGCCCGGCACTCAATATAAATACAGTAATACAGGATATGTATTACTGGCAAGCATAGCCGAAAAGTCCAGCGGTAAAGATTTTATTAAACTGAGCCGGAAATGGATCTTCAAACCTTTGAAGATGAAAAGCTCGGATATCCGTACACCGCGACAGAAAGCCGCTACTAAAAATTTTACAGTTGGCCACCTCTGGAATGAAGGCAATCAACCATACAAAAGGGCAGATGCTGATCCTTCCGCTGACTACACTATTTGGCTGGGGAACCGAAAAGGTCCGGGAAGAGTCAGTTCAACCGCAGAAGACCTGCTGAAATGGGACCAGGCATTAAAAACAGAAAAGCTTATAAAGCAAAGTGCACTGAATGCTGCCTACCAGCCAATGAAATTAATAAATGGTGAACATAGTAATTATGGATTTGGATGGATGATAGATAAAGATCCAAAACATGGAAAAACAGTCAGGCATAATGGCGATAACCCTGGTTATAAAACGCAAATCGTTCGATATTTGGATGCCGAAAAAACAATCATACTTTTAAGCAACAATGCATACCCATATCTTGACAAAATGATAAATGAATTAACTGCTTTAATATTTAATCCTGCATATTCATCTAAATAAATAATGAAAACCCTTGCCGGATGCTGTTGATTTTTTTATGGGTTCTAACAGATAAACAATTATAAAATGAAATCTTTTCTTTTTTCCCTGGCTTTGATCTTATCAATGTATACTTCTGCCCAAACAGATGCAGATATTTTAATTAAAAATGGGCGTATTGTTGATGGTACTGGAAATTCCTGGTTTTATGCGGATATAGCTATTAAAAACGGAAAGATATTCAGGATGGGAAAAAACCTTTCATTAACGTCTGACAAAATAATTGATGCAAAAGGTTTAGTTGTAGCCCCTGGATTTATTGATGTTCATGGTCATATTGAAGGCGGTATTATTTCAACACCAGAGGCTGCGAATTATATTTATGATGGCGTTACAACGGTAATTACCGGTAATTGCGGTGGTTCAGCGGCGGATATAAAACGATTTTATTACAGGGTAGACAGTGTTCGTCCATCCATTAACGTTAGCACACTGGTTGGTCATAATACCGTTCGGGAACAGGTAATGAAAGAAGAAGACAGAAAACCTACCGCGGCAGAACAGGCTCAAATGGAAGCTTTGGTAATACAGGCTATGAAAGATGGTGCGGTGGGTTTGTCAACCGGGTTAATTTATATTCCCGGCACTTATGCTGAAACGGAAGAAGTTGTTGGTCTGGCTAAAGCTGCTGCCCAATACAATGGCATTTATGCTTCGCATATTCGTGATGAAGAGAATGAAGTGGTGCCGGCTATTGAAGAAGCACTGCATATTGGTCGTTCGGCAAATATTCCCGTTCAAATATCTCATTTTAAAATTGGTGGTAAAGTGAATTGGGGAAATTCAATAACCACAATTGGTATGATAGATAAAGCCCGGAGTGAAGGTTGGGATGTAACGATTGATCAATATCCATATACAGCGAGCAGTACAAATTTGGGTGTAAGACTTCCGGACTGGGCTTTTGCCGGCGGGAGTGATTCGTTGAAAGCAAGATTGAACAACTCTGATATCCGTAAAAAAATTAAAAAAGATATGCTGCACCAATTGAACCAGTATGGATTTAAAAATTACAGCTATGCTGTTGTAGCGAATTACCGGGCCGATTCAACTTACAATGGGAAAAATATAACGGAGATCAATAAGCTAAAAGGCCGTAAGGGGAAAGCCAGATTTGAGGCGGAAACCATTATGGATATGATTGAAAAAGGAGGTGCCCAGATGATCTATCATACCATGAATGAAAAAGATGTAAAATACATCATGCAATATCCTTTTTCCATGTTTGGTGCCGATGCAGGCGTGCCACAACCAGGAAAAGGTATGCCACATCCACGGGGTTATGGAACAAATGCCAGGGTTTTGGGAAAATATGTGCGTGATGAAAAAGTAATAAAACTGGAAGAAGCCATCAGGCGTATGAGTTCACTGGCTGCGCAAAAATATGGATTAACCGATCGGGGTTTATTGAAAGAAGGAATGGCTGCTGATATTGTAATCTTTGATGAAAAGACTGTCAGGGACAACGCAACCTTTGATAAACCACATGCTTATTCAACAGGTTTTAAATATGTATTGGTTAATGGTATATTAACCGTGGAAAATGAAAAACATACAGGTGCCCGTGGTGGATCCGTTCTTCGTGGTTCCGCCTGGACAACTATAAATGATGTACATTAAAAACTGGAGTTTGCTATTGTAATTGTTTCATCATAACATCGCCCAACATATAGATCCTGGCTTCTTTGATCATCGAATTTTCCAGGTCATAGCTAACGCAAAGGGGTACGCGAACATTTTTCTGCGTGGCTGGCAATCCTGCAAAATCATTTATATGTTTACCCACAAAAAAGCCTTCCAATACGGCTTTATCTTCGGTAATAATTGTATGGGTTACTTCAGCTTTTGCATCAAAAGCTACATGATAAATGTAATGAAGCATTTCACCGATAGCAGTCCTGCCTTCAGTTCTTTCGCCTGTGCCCAGGTTAACAAAAACCGCGTCCTCGGCAACATAACTTACATCATGCGTTTTAAAATAAGCTTCCATGTTTTTCAGCGTTTCGGCTGATGCACTTTTTTCCATCGTAGTAGTTGACATAAAAAAGATTTATGGTGAAGAAATAATAGTCGCATTTCATTCAATTGTTTGCTTGTCTTCTGTAATGACAAAATCTCCTGCAGGAGCCTTTAATATAATCGTATCTGCTGTTTTTACTTTTCCCATTGGTTGCTTTTTCCAGTAGGTTAAACTTCGCCATAACCATTCCAGTGGACCAAAGCGAAAATATTTTAACCAAATATGGCTGTATACAATCTGGAGAACCCAAACTGCAGCAACGACATAATAAATTTCATAGCGTTGTAATTGGCCAAACATGCCGAATCCAATACCATAAAAAAACAGCCCGCAAATAATAGATTGGCCCAGGTAATTCGTAAATGCCATTTGCCCTACTGGCTGAAAGATTTTAAAAAACCAGTTAAACAAACCTGATTTATACATCACCATAATTAAACCAAAAATTCCCATGGCTCTCAGGCTACGCGAAAGTTCATAATATTCAAACTGGATATTTTTAACATAGGTAAAATAATTAAACTGGCTGTTAATCATCGGTTGAAGCCTGAAATAAGAAACAGTTAATCCAAGTCCTAATCCTAAAAACATTATCAATGCATAAGTTTTTAAGGATCCGCCGCCGGTAAGCAATCCATTTTTAAAAAATGCCATGCCAATGAACATGAACAACAAAATATCCCAGATACCGAAGTATGTATATTTTACTTCACCCCTAAAACTTCTTGCACTTTGGTATTCATACAGATCTGCATAACTCCCGGTCATCATCATCAAACTTTTATTATACTCCTTTTGCTTTCCTTCCGGGCTTGTTTTCTCTTTAAATGCTGTCATTGCCCCTAATCTTTCCTTTTGCAGTTCTGTTAGTTTAACGGTCGTAGTATCAAGTGTTGCAATGGCTTCTCCCCGGGCAATTGTTTTTTTATCCAGGTATAAATCACGATTTTCCCTCGCCGTTTGCAATACAAGACAAATACAGGCTGCAAAAATTAGAGATTTTGGAGAAAGCCTGTGAAAAGCAAAGAGTATCATTCCACATAATGCATATTGAAACAGGATATCCCAAAACCATAAAAGAATAAACGCATTAAATAAACCAAACACGAGCAACCATAACTGCCTTCTGAAAAAGTATTCAGCAGCCAGCATACCATTAACTTTTTTTTGCTGCCTTGTAAGAAATAAAATAACACCTGCGCCAAATAACATGGAAAACAATGCACGTTGACTACCTTCTAAAGACCAGTCTACTGCATACCAGGTATTGTAATTGAGACCTGTTTCATTTAAAACTGCCGGATTATACATAATGGGATCGGGAAGGGCAAAACCGGGTATATTCATCAGGAGAATCCCTAAAATTGCAATTCCTCTTAAGCTATCCAGGATAACGATACGTTCTGTTGGGGGAGTGGGCGAAGCCAGGTTAGCTTCCTCTCCAGGTTTAAAATTCATGACGGTTGGTTTTGGTGGTAATAGAAACAACAGGTAAGAGCAGGACCACCAGCTTCAAGAGGAAGGATGTAATAAATATAAATAATAAGATTCTAAACTTCAGACTTTTAATTAGCTGGACAGTTGAATTCCGCTGAACAAATTACAATATAACATTAACGTTAACCCGTAGCCGAAATGAAATCTTGCCTATTCATTTTATTATGTCAACCAGCTATATTTAATGGGATTAAATTCATATTACATTATCCGGGTTAATAAACCTATGGTATAATGAATGTTGTCGTTATAATCCGGTATTCATTGCATTCATATTCCGGATTAATAAAATAATTTATCTTCCCCTAATTATTTTCCCTCTATCCAAAAAGCTAAATAATCAGCTACAATCTCATAAATACCCTTTCAGGTAAATGCAGAATTAGTTATATTTAGGGAGGTCATTTTGCATTTATCCTTACTCCACATTATTTTTTCTGAAAACTCATTTTATCCATTCTCATCAGAAAAGCCTCATTGTCATTATTAATTGAACAACTGCCATGAGTAACTACGAAGAGCGGGTTGCAGAACTTGAACTTGCACTTGCAGAAAAATCAGCCCAACTTAACCAGCGCACAGAAGAACTTGCTGTGATCAATAGTGTACAGGATGGCCTGGCCAAAAAAATGGATATCCAGTCCATTTATGAATTAGTTGGTGAAAAGATCCGCCATATTTTTAATGCACAAATCATTGATATAGTTACCTATGATGCAGAAACCAATTTACTGGAAGACCGCTATGCATATGAAAAAGGAGACCGCACCCTGGTAGGTACCTGGGAGCCCGCAGGTTTCCGGGAATTGGTTATTAAAACCGGGCAATTATTACTGATTAATGAAGAGCTGAAAGAAAGAAGTTTACAGTTTAAAAGTTCAGTTATACATGGAGCCATACCTAAATCCGCCGTTTTTGTTCCTTTAAAAACAGACAAAGAAGTTAAGGGCATGATCAGCCTGCAGGATCTTGATAAGGAACATGCTTTTTCTGAAAATGATGTAAGCCTGCTAACCACATTAGCTAATAGCATGAGTGTTGCACTGGATAATGCCCGGCTATTTGATGAAACTACCCGGTTACTAAAACAAACCGAACAACGCACCGCAGAACTGGCAGTCATCAACAGTGTGCAGGAAGGTCTTGCCCGTGAACTGGATATTTCCGCCATTTATGAATTAGTGGGTGAAAAGATGAGAGAGATCTTCAATGCACAGGTCATTGATATTGTTACCTATGACAGTAAATCAAATCTTATTGAAGACCGGTACTCGTTTGAAAAAGGAGACAGGTCATTAGTGGGCCCCCGGGAGCCAAAAGGTTTTCGTAAGCATGTAATTGATACAGGAGAAATGCTGCTTCACAATGACCATGTTGAACAGGCCAGTATCCAGTTTGGGAATGAAGTATTGATTGGTGAGATGGCTAAATCCCAAATATTTTTTCCAATGATCGCAACCGGAAAAGTTGTTGGGATCATAAGCCTGCAAAACCTGGATCATGAAAATGCATTTTCCGATTCGGATATTAATTTATTAACCACCCTCGCCAACAGTATGAGCGTTGCATTGGAAAGTGCACGCCATTTTAATGAAACGATCAGCCTTTTAAAACAAACAGAACAACGTACCGCCGAACTGGCTGTTATAAACAGTGTGCAGGAAGGACTAGCCCGTGAATTGGACATCAAAGCCATTTATGATTTAGTGGGTGAAAAAATGCGGCAGATCTTTAATGCACAGGTAATTGATATTGTTACCTATGATAAAACAACAAACCTCATAGAAGACAGGTATGCTTATGAAAAAGGTGATCGTACCATGTTGGGACCAAGGGAACCCAATGGATTTCGTAAACATGTAATCAATACAGCGCAGCCACTTGTAATTAATAAAGATGTTGAAGGGAAACGTTCAACCTATGATAATACGGTGGTTGTTGGCGAAGCAGCCAAATCACTTGTTCTTGTACCAATGATTGCCAGCGGATCTGTAAATGGCGTAATCAGCCTGCAGAACGTTGATGAGGAAAATGCATTTTCTGAACCCGATATCAACCTGCTAACTACACTGGCCAACAGTATGAGTGTTGCGCTGGAAAGTGCAAAACACTTTAATGAAACTGTTAGTCTTTTAAAACAAACAGAACAGAGAACTGCAGAATTGGCCGTCATCAACAGTGTACAGGAAGGCCTAGCCCGTGAAATGGATATACAGGGTATTTATGAATTAGTGGGAGAAAAAATGCGGCAGATCTTTAATGCCCAGGTCATTGACATTGTAACCTACGATAGAAAATCAAACCTGATAGAAGATCGCTATGCATACGAAAAAGGGGATCGGTCCATGTTGGGGCCAAGAGAACCAAAAGGATTTAGAAAGCATGTGATTGATACGGGTGAAATGCTTTTACACAATGAAGGAGTAGCAGAAGCAAGTATTCAATATGGAAATGAATTATTGATTGGAGAAATGGCCAAATCACAGGTTTTCTTTCCATTAACTTCCAGTGGAAAGGTAGCCGGAATTATCAGCCTGCAAAACCTGGATCATGAAAATGCATTTACTGATTCAGACATTAGTTTATTAACCACGCTGGCCAATAGTATGAGCGTGGCATTGGAAAGTGCACGTCTTTTTGATGAAACAACCAATCTGCTTAAACAAACCGAACAACGCACTGCCGAACTGGGTGTTATTAACAGTGTGCAGGAAGGCCTGGCTCGTGAGCTCGACATCCAGGCTATTTATGAATTAGTAGGTGAAAAGATCCGCGAAATATTCAATGCCCAGGTTATAGATATTGTTACTTACGATAAAAGAACCGACCTGATTGAAGACCGTTATGCTTATGAAAAAGGCGACAGAACACTGATTGGCAGAAGAAAACCCAAAGGATTTCGAAAACACCTGATTGAAACAGGCCAGTTAATAGTAATCAATAAAGATTATGAAGAAAAAAGTGTTCTATATAACAATACCGTATTAATTGGCGATCACCCAAAATCAATTGTTCTTGTTCCGATGAAATCGGGCAATATAGTTACGGGTGTAATCAGTTTACAAAATCTCGATAAAGAAGAAGCATTCTCCGATTCAGATATCAGCTTATTGACTACCCTGGCTAACAGTATGAGCGTTGCCCTGGAAAATGCAAGACTGTTTGATGAAACCAACCGCCTGCTTAAGGAAACCGAACAACGTAATGCTGAATTAGCAGTTATCAATAGTGTGCAGGAAAGCCTGGTTGCAAAAATGGATATCCAGGGTATTTATGAATTAGTGGGAGAAAAAATAAGGGAGATTTTCAATGCACAGGTTATTGATATTGTAACATATGATCCTGAAAAAAACCTGGTTGAAGATCAGTATTCTTATGAAAAAGGAGACCGCACTTTACTGGGGCCCCGGCCGCCAAAAGGATTTAGAAAACATGTGATCCATACCCGGCAAACCTTGGTTATTAATGAGAAAGCAGATGAAATGGCACTTGAATATAATAACGAAGTGCTGATCGGCGAAAAACCAAAATCATTTGTTTTGGTACCACTCATTGCAGGTGGAGATCTTACCGGTATAATCAGTTTGCAAAACGTAGATCATGAGTATGCATTTCCTGAATCGGATGTCAAACTGCTTACCACTTTAGCAAACAGTATGAGTGTGGCTTTAGAGAATGCCAGGCTCTTTGATGAAACCAGCCGGCTGTTAAAAGAAACGGAACAAAGAACCGCGGAACTCGCGGTGATCAATAGTGTACAGGAAGGCCTTGCACGGGAACTGGATATTCAATCCATTTACGATTTGGTGGGTGACAGAATTCGTGACCTCTTTAACGCACAAGGGGTGATCATTGCAAATCTGGACCAGGAAAAAGGTGTTGAACATTTTAAATACGCTATGGAAAATGGTAAACGTTTTTACCTGCAGCCACGGCCATTGGATAAATTAAGACAACACTTAATAAAGACCAAACAAAAAATAGTAATCAATAAGAACTTTGAAGAAGCATTTGCCAACTTCGGCATGAAGGTGGCTCCCGGCACTGAACTTCCTCAATCAGCTTTATATGTACCGCTGATCATCGGAGATAAAATTACCAGTTACGTAAGCTTGCAAAATGTAGATGAAGAAAATGCATTCAGTGAATCGGATGTAAGATTGTTAGAAACATTATCTAACAGTATGAGTGTGGCATTGGAGAATGCAAGATTATTTGATGAAACCAATCGCTTATTAAAAGAAACAGAACAGCGCACTGCAGAACTGGCAGTAATTAATAGTGTGCAGGAAGGCCTCGCAAGAGAGTTGGATATGCAGGCAATTTATGATCTTGTTGGAGAAAGGATCCGGGATATTTTCGATGCACAAGCTGTTATAATCGCCAACCTTGATTTAGAAGCGAGGACGGAGATTTTTAAATATGCCCTGGAGAATGGTGAACGCTACTACCTTGATCCACGTCCACTGGATAAGCTCCGTAAACACCTTGTACAAACCAAACAAAAAGTAGTAATTAATAATGCAGGCGAATCATTTGTTTGGTTTGGCAATAAAACATTACCAGGCACAAAACCAATGCAGTCCGGCGCATTTGTTCCATTGATTATTGGCAATAAAATAACCAGTTACATCAGCCTGCAGAATGTAGACAAAGAAGAAGCTTTCAGCGATTCTGATATCCGGTTATTGGAAACACTTGCCAATAGTATGAGTGTTGCTTTGGAAAATGCAAGGCTGTTTGACGAAACCAACAGGCTGCTGAAAGAGACTGAGCAAAGAACTGCCGAACTCGCAGTGATTAATGGCGTACAGGATGGCCTGGCCCGCGAACTGGATATGCAAGCCATTTATAACCTGGTAGGCGATCGGCTGTGTGCACTGTTTCCCGATACCCAAACATTGGTCATCCGCACTTTCGATCACAAGACCATGACGGAAGATTTTAAATATGCCATTGAAAAAGGTGAACGCATGCAGGTGGAACCAAGACCTTTGATCTGGGCCAATAAATTACTTGTAAAGACAAAGCAATCGCTCCTTATCAATGAAAATTATGAAGAGATAAGCAGGAAGTATGGCGGCACTGGTGTTACTAAAGGACAACCGCCTAAATCCGCCGTTTTTGTTCCTATGATAGTTGGCGATGTGGTTAAAGGATCTATCAGCCTGCAAAATGTGGACAGGGAAGATGCATTTACAGAATCCGACCTTCGCTTACTAACTACATTATGTAACAGCATGAGTGTGGCCCTGGAAAATGCCCGCCTCTTTGATGAAACTACCCACCTGTTAAAAGAAACAGAGCAAAGGACTGCAGAACTGGCTGTGATAAACAGCGTGCAGGATGGACTGGTTAGGGAAATGGATATCAATGCTATTTACGAACTGGTGGGTGAAAGATTGTGCAACCTGTTTAATACACAAACAGTTTTGATCAGGACATTTGACCACGAAAAAGAACTTGAGCATTGGCGTTATATAATAGAAAAAGGAGAAAGACATTATAGTGAACCAAGGCCTTTGATCTGGGCAAACAAACACCTGATTGCAAATCGCAAACCTATTATCATCAATGAAAATTACCTCGAAACTTCAGTAAAATATGGTGGCTCGGGCGTTTCCATGGGATTGCCTCCTAAATCTGCGGTCTTTGTTCCTATGATCGTGGGAGATGTGGTAAGAGGTTCCGTGAGCTTGCAGAATGTGGAAATTGAAAATGCATTCAGCGAATCTGACATGCGCCTGTTAACTACCATTACAAACAGTATGAGTGTTGCACTTGAAAATGCAAGGCTCTTTGATGAAACAACACACCTGCTGAAAGAAACAGAACAACACAAAGCAGAACTCGCGGTGATAAATAGTGTGCAGGAAGGTTTGGTGAGAGAAATGGATATGAAAGCGATTTATGAACTGGTTGGTAATCGCATTTGTGAACTTTTTGATACGCAGACAGTTGTTATCAGAACTTTTGATCACAAAGCCGGAAATGAGGAATGGCAATTTATTATTGAAAAGGGAGAGCGTTTGTATAGTAAGCCGCGTCCGTTTAATTGGGCAAACCAACTTTTGATTAAATCAAAACAATCTTTAATCATTAATGAAAACTATTTAGAGATTGCCAAAGAACATGGAGGTACAGGGGTTACCAAAGGGCTTCCTCCAAAATCTGCGGTATTTGTTCCAATGATTGTGGGTGAAGTTGTGAGGGGGTCTGTGAGTTTGCAGAATGTAGAAAAAGAAAATGCATTCAGTGATGCTGATTTACGACTTCTTACAACACTGACCAATAGTATGAGTGTAGCTCTTGAAAATGCTCGTCTCTTCGACGAAACCGCACACTTATTAGCAGAAGCCAAACAAAGAGCATCTGAATTGACAACGGTAAACAGCATCAGTAAAGCTTTGGCTTCCCGGTTAGATCCTGCGGAACTCATTAAGCTTGTTGGTGACCAGTTGCGGGATCTTTTTAGCGCCAATATCGTTTACCTGGCGGTGGTTGAACAATCAACCAATACTATTTACTTCCCTTATCAATTTGGCGATAACATGTTGCCCATGCCGTTAGGAGAAGGGCTTACTTCAAAAATTATACTTACAGGACAACCATTACTGGTAAACAAAGATGTTAATGAATTAAGCCAGCAACTGGGAGTTGGATCTGTAGGCATTCCTGCATCATCTTACCTCGGCGTACCCATTCCCGTGGGGGAAGAGATCATTGGCGTATTAAGTGTGCAAAGCACGGAACAGGAAAACCGTTTTAACGAAAGTGATCAACGTTTATTATCAACCATAGCAGCATCGGTTGGTGTTGCATTGCGCAACGCAAAACTTTTTGAAGAAGTACAACAATCAAAAATGGAAGCGGAAGCTGCCAGTAAAATTGCGGAAAAAGCCAACGAAGCCAAGAGTGCTTTTTTATCTACAGTTAGTCATGAATTGAGAACACCATTAACCTCTGTTTTAGGATTTACCAAAATCATTCGCAAAAGACTGGATGAAAAAATATTTCCATTGGTAGATCAGCAAGATCCAAAAACCTCGAAAGCAATTAACCAGGTTTCCGAAAACCTGCAGGTGGTTATTTCTGAAGGGGAGCGATTAACCCATCTGATCAATGACGTTTTGGACCTGGCAAAAATTGAAGCTGGTAAAATGGAATGGAATCATGAAAGTGTTTCATTGTATGAAGTTACAGAGCGGGCCATAGCGGCAACCGCTTCGCTCTTTGATCAAAAACCTATTGGGCTTATAAAAAACATTGAAAGAAATCTGCCACCGATAGAAGGAGACAGGGATAAATTGATACAGGTAATTATTAATCTTATTTCAAACGCTGTTAAATTCACAGACACAGGTTCTGTTACATGTAATCTTCATAAAAAGGGAAGTGAGATCATATTCAGTGTAACGGATACGGGTATTGGCATTGCGCCTGAAGATTTTGGTGCTGTCTTTGAACAATTTAAACAAGTAGGTGGCGATACATTAACGGATAAACCCAAAGGCACCGGCTTAGGTTTACCTATTTGTAAAGAAATCATTGATCATCATGGCGGACGTATCTGGCTGGATAGTGAAGTGGGAAAAGGAAGTACCTTTTATTTTGCTATTCCTTTCAAAAAAATCAAAGCAGCCAGTTCTAAACCTATGCATCTTGATGCTTTAATTAAGCAATTGAATGAACAGGTATTGTTTTCTAAAATAAAAACCAACGGAAAAAATGCGACCATACTTGTTGTAGATGATGAAGAATCAATCAGGTCATTACTGCACCAGGAACTCAATGAAGCAGGCTATTTAGTGGAGGAAGCATCCAATGGAAAAGAAGCATTGGAAAGCGTTCGAAATAATCGACCGGATCTTATTTTACTTGATATCATGATGCCGGAATTAAACGGGTTTGATTTGGCTGCGATCCTTAAAAACGATCCATTGACTATGGATATTCCCATCATTGTATTATCCATAGTACAGGATAAAGCAAGAGGATTCAGAATTGGCGTTGACAGGTATTTAACCAAACCCATTGATACGGCGCAATTGTTTGCAGAAGTAGGCACTTTGCTTGAACAGGGTAAATCGAAGAAAAAAGTAATGGTTGTTGATGAAGATATGGGCACGGTTAATACGTTGACTGATGTGCTGAAAACCAAAGGATACCTGGTAGTTGAATCGAGTGAAAAAGAATTAGTGCAGAAAGCTATTGCTGCACAACCGGATATCATCATTATTAATTCACTGTTATCTGGTAAACAGGAAATTGTTCAAACACTCCGATTTGAAATGGGATTGGAGAATGTGGTGTTCCTTGTATACCAGTAAATCAATATCCGGTTGAAAACATAATTAATATAATCACCACCAAATAAAACTAATTACAAGCATGGAACAAAAACTTTTAATTGTAGATGACGAAGCACATATCCGGATTTTAATTGAACAAACTTTGGAAGAACTGGAAGATGAAGGCGTTTCTTTTTTGACTGCCGAAAATGGTGAAGATGCATTGGAATTAATTCAAAAAGAAAATCCCAGTTTAGTTTTTCTTGATGTGATGATGCCGAAAATGAATGGCATGGAAGTATGTAAAAGGGTTAAGCAAGATCTTGGATTAAAAAATATATATATCGTTTTATTAACCGCAAAAGGACAGGAACTGGATCGGCAAAAAGGCCAGGAAGTTGGCGCCGATTTGTATATGACCAAACCGTTTGATCCTGAAACTTTATTAAACAAAGCAAGGGAAGTATTGAACCTGCACAATTAATATTTCTTATTAACCAAGGCTTATGTCCAAAGTAAATCTCAAAAATATTTTTGCAAAGAAAAATGAGAGTGCGGCTTTTATCATTTCCTTGATAGATGTATTGCAAACAAGCATTTGTATTGAAGATTCAAAAGCACAAATAATTTTTGGCAATCCATCCGCAACACAAACACAAAATTTTCCCATTCAATTGGATGATGAATTACTGGGTTGGGTAAGGGGCGATGAAAAATCCACGCATATTGCATCTTTGCTGAATTTATTGGTAAAAAAAGAAAACGATCAGAAAAGATTGGGCAGTGAAGTTTTACTGCTATACCAGGAAGTCAATATGGTTTTCAATTTTTCAGATAAACTGGCACAGGCAATTGGTGCTGCAGCCATTGCGCAGACTACGCTCAGTGAAGCACTTCGTTTAACGAGGTCAAATAATGGCATGGTCGTTTTGTGGGACCCGCAAAATAAACAGTTAGCTTTTCCCGCTATTCATGGAGAAGATTTATT
>CAMPGG010000060.1 GCA_946885335.1 uncultured Chitinophagaceae bacterium | reverse complement strand
AAATGGTTGCTTTTCCATGAAATCTTTTTATTTTTTAAAATTTTTATTAAGGGAAGGTTTTACCTTTTTCCCACCAGGAACTATAAAAATAAAAAGCAGGCATCCATAGTTGAATGCCTGCTTTTAAAAAATAACCAATCCTGTTTAAGCTGTAGGATCTTCTTCTGAAAGGGGGTTATCTTTTGCGAATTCGTCTCTTTTTTCGGTAAACTGATCTTGTAATGCTGAAATTTTTTCTACAGCATCGTCTACTTCTTCATGAATTTCAGGAAGTTTTTCTTCCAGTATGTTCAATCCCAGGTTAATATTATCAGCTTCAATTTGTGATATTTTTTTTAATACTGAGGTCTGGCTGTTTTTAAGATCATCCAGTTCCCTGCTAATCTTATCCATTAAATTCAATTGTTGACGCGGATCCATATAGTATATCGTTTAAATTATAAATAACTGATGCTTCAGCATTTCTGGCAGTTGAAATGCAATAAACAAGCCATCCATATAACTTTTAAACCTGGTAAGTAATTGGGAATTTTTTTCCGCTTTAATGTTGCCATTATATTAGATGTCATTCATTAATCACTGGTATTTTCTGGCACAGATTTTACTGTATATATATTGTTCTTGATTTGGGGTGTTTCGTAAGAATCTGAGATTATACCCATACCACCTGATCTGGATAATGCCAGCGCAGGAAAACAAGAATAAAAAGGGTTTAGTTCAATCTAGACCCTTTTTGTTTGTAATTATCCTCCAGCTTATAAATTCTATTTGAGATATTTGATTTGAAATAAATATCAAATGCTTCAACTAGATTTCTTGCCATTTCCAGATTTGGAAACAGATCGCCTCCTGTTACGGCAAATTGTTAAGGAAGATGATGTTGAAATTTTAGCGCTGCGATCGGATGACCGGGTAATGCAATTTATCGGAAGGCCTAAAATGAATTCACTGGAAGAAGCCCGAACCTGGATCGAAAAATTTGATACTGCATTATCACAAAGCGAAGGAATAACCTGGGCCATTACTTTAAAAACCGATAAAAAACTTGTGGGCACTATTGGATTTTGGCGCCTGGAAAAAGAGCATTACCGGGGAGAGATAGGATACCTGTTAAACCCTGAATTACAGGGTAAAGGATATATGAATGAAGCATTCGGCCCGGTATTAAATTATGGCTTTGAAAAAATGAAATTACATTCTATTGAAGCCAATGTTTATCCTGAAAATACTGCTTCAAGAAAGATATTGGAAAAAAATGGCTTTGTGCAGGAAGGATATTTTAAGGAAAATTATTTTCATGATGGTAAATTCACTGATACTGCGGTTTATTCACTCTTAATGAATAATAATACAAACCAGTACCTTCAGAAAAATAGTTGATCAATTCCTAAAACTTCCAGCTTATGTTTATAAATGCCATTGAAAATGCACTTCAATATACCCGCCCATTACACTCAGTAACCCGAACATATGGAGGATTATTGATTCCCGGGAGTGCAACCCTTTTTTTTGTTAATAATAAAGGTGTTGCCATTACATGCAAGCATGTTGCGCAACTAATACCAGGGGCTGAAAATGCAAATAAAATGTATAACCAGTTCAGGGAAGAAAGAGGCAAACTGATCAAAGACGGAAAATATAAACGAAACCTGCAGGGATTGGAATTAAAGTTTAAATACACCAAAGAATCATCCATCCAAATAAAAAATAATTTTATTAATTGCTTTGATAAAATAGAACAGATCACTGCCCATATACACGGTGAACTTGATCTTGCTATCCTTGAGTTCAAAGGGTTTAATGAAATTAAATATCAAACCCATGCAAAATTTGTTAAAGACAACAGTAATATAAAACAAGGGAAATATTTATGCAGGTTGGGTTTTCCTTTTCCTGAGTACAGCAATTTTAAACATGATATTGAAAAGGACGATATTGAATGGACACAAACCGGCCAGTCAAACTCCCCGGCATTTCCTATTGATGGTATCATTACCAGGCTGGCAGCAAATGCACCTGGCCAGCCCATAACAGGTATTGAAATGAGTACACCCGGCTTAAGAGGGCAGAGTGGGGGACCTTTGTTTGATACCAATGGAACTGTATATGGAATGCAGTATGCAACCAGGCATTTACATCTTGGGTTCGATATGCGTGATAAAGAAATCCTTCATGGGGGTGAAAAGAAAAAAGTTTCCAATTTCCCATTTCTTCATGTTGGTCTCTGCGTGCATGTTGACCGGATCAAAGAATTTTTACACCAGCATAAGGTTGAATTCTCAGAAGCAACCGGCTAAAAATGATTATTTATTTTTTTGTGGAACGACATTATTGATGTGGTATGAATAATGCATATCATCCTGGGTTAAATGGTGCATTATTATATAAACAAAACCAATTTAGTATGAATTTAAAACAATTATCAGCATGGTGCATAGTCGCCGTGCTTAGTTTTGGTACGTTTACTGCCTGTAAAAGCAAAAACAATGACCAGGACATTCAAGCTTCGGTTTCCGAAAAATTACCAATGGGTATAACTGCTACTGTTCAGGAAGGCGTTGTGACTTTATCGGGAGCCTGCCCGGACGCTAATTGCAAAACGACAGCAGAACAAGCCGCAAAAGATGTGAAAGGGGTAAAAAGTGTAACCAACAATATCAGCGTTTCTGTAGTTGGTAATGCGCCGGTAGAAATTGCAACCGACGATGCACTTACCAATTCTGTTAATGCAGCCATCAGTGAATATCCAACAGTTAAAGCAAACGTTGCGAATGGTGTGGTTACATTAACGGGAAGCATTAACCGAAGTGAGTTGCAGGAACTGATGCAAAAAGTTCAGGCGCTAAACCCACAAAGGGTAGAAAATCAATTAACCGTAAATAATTAATATTAAAATTATGGCACTACAAGGTAAATACCAGGAACTGATCAATGCGGCACAAGCTGCCGGTGTTGACAATTTACAGGTGAGGGAACAAAACAATGTATTATATATTGATGGAAATGCTCCTTCTGAAAAAGTAAAAAATGATCTGTGGGACATTTATAACAAATTAGATCCGGATTATCGCTCAGCAGATGTAGTGATGGATATTAAAGTTGCGGAAGGTGCTATGGAAGAATATGAAGTTGTTTCAGGTGATAGTTTGAGTAAGATTGGGAAAAAATATGGTGTAGAATGGCAAAAGATCTATGAGGCCAATAAAGACCAGATCAAGAACCCGGACCTGATTCAACCAGGATGGAAGTTGAAAATCCCAAAAGGGAATTGATAAGAGCAAAGTAAATGATCAAGTAGCTTATTTCTAATCGTTAAAACAAATAAAGCGATTTCGTTGATTTAGGATCAAAGAAATCGCTTTTATTGTTCTCAGCCCCCTATTTGCCAATCACTACTTTATCAAAAAATACATTGTCACCAACAGTTATTTTTAGGGCATACATTCCCGTTGATAACATGGAAACATCATCCAATGTTATAATTGAGTAACCCGCTGGTAAGTTTGTATGTTTGGAAGATCTTATTTGTTTTCCTGCAATATCATACATCATTATTTCAGCATTTGCACCTGTCCTGGTGTTTACACCAATTCGAATCTGATCTTTTGCAGGATTTGTAAGAATTTTGATCCCGTTTTCATGCATAGCTAATTCCTGCTTCAGCACTTTAGTATACATTACCGATCCATCTACATTGGTTAATTTTAATCGATAATAAACCGTGTTGCTTTGGAGATGCTGCACATCATCAATCATATTGTAAAATGCAGTCTGTGATTCAGATGATTTTGATTCAACCCTTGTCAGGTGACTAAACTGAATGCCATCTGTACTTCTTTCCACATCAAAATATTTGTAGTTATTATTTTCCCAGACTGTCCAATCAAGCAAATATTTTATTCCATTTAATGTTCCCTTTAAATCAACCTGCTTGTCTGGAAGAACCGTACATGTGGGTTCAAAAATGACCATGGTCGTATCTGTTGCATAATCTGAACACCCGGCTTGTAATTTTTGGGTTACAATATAAGTACCGGCTGCATCAGCCGTAATTGAAGTACCTGTTGTACTGCCAAAAATATGTCCATCAGGGGTTGACCAGGTATAAACAGATGTAGATACAGGGTTTGTTACTTCTATATTAGCGATGCCAATTGTTCCGCAAAATATGGGCACATCCGATTGTATTTGTGCACGGGGTGCTAAAAAGAAGTCGAATGGACCCACAAAATCTTTTAATTCTGCAGTAAAACTGGTTGAGGCCCTTGTTTTAACAAGCACTCTTCTAAATGGCATACCACAATTGTTTCCTCCCAATAAAGTCACCGGGTCAAGACCCAACTTAGTAAGGTTTACGGAGAACTCCATGAATTGACCTTTGGTGTAATTGTTTTGCACACTATTATTTCCCAGTACCACTCCAAATGAACCTGCCCAGGTATTTGCATTACTGGCCATTCCTGTATAGAAGTCGCCGGCAGTCTTAGGTACTATGCCGGCATATCCATATTGAGATCCATTTGATGCGCCATCGAATGATCCCGTCCAGGTAAAAGCTTGTGGAGTCATTAATAAAGAAGCTCTGTCAACCCATATTCTTGCTTCAATATTGGAAAGAGCACTGCTGCTGTATTCGGCAGTAAAAATAATATCCCCGGGTACAGTAATATTTCCGCTGGCATCAAATTGCCACCGGGTATGACCATCGTCCGGGCCATATCCATAAAAGCGAAGCGATGGCCTGTCATAATAAATATCCGTCTGGTACATCTCGAAATCAAAATAACGGTTACCAGTAGTGTTTTCTATAGAAAGTCCACCCATCAACCATAAATTATAATCTGTTGTGGGACCGGCTCTTCTAACATGCACCATCATATCCAGGATCTCATTTTTGTCCGGAATACTTTGTGCTACCGGCGTAGTCCACACTGATGGATTCATCCCGTTTTTATTTGAGCCGGATGCAAACATGGTAGAATCACTTCCATGATAATCCCTGATAAATACGCCATCTATGAGCATCCTGTTATTCAGAATAGTGTAAGCCGGAAATCTCATCATCCGGTAAAATGGAATGCTCCTGGAGGCCGGATCAGAATTATAACGGGCAAGAAGATCGGCTGCGCCGGTTGTATCAATGATAAAAGTTCCGGGACCGGTTGTGCCAGGTAAAGTAAACCAGTCATCACTTCCCTGTAAAGAGTTGCTTAAATAATTTGACCTTAGTTCTGCATCAACTCCAAAGTATGCATTAACCACAGCAGAAGTGATCTGCGCCTGTGAGCTATAATAAAAGGTTAGTAAAATAATGAAGGGTAAAACTCTTTTCATAAGAACGGATTTTAGATAAATCATGAAAGTTGTAACGATACCCTGGATTGGGTATCGTTACCAACCATCATTCATTATTTTCTTTGTACAACCCTGACAGTTACAACTTCTGAATAAACTTCACTACCATCAGCCATTGTAGCTTTGATTCTGTAGTGAGCTGTTCCAGGAAAAACTTCAGGAATGTTGAAATTGTGACGGGAATTATTATTGGCAGATTTAGTTGCAATAAAATCCCAAAATTCGCCATCAGTTGATGTCTCAATTAAAAAAGATTCAGCGTTGTTGGCAACCCATTGAAGAGTTACACCACGACCTTGCCGATGTCCTTTAAAAAAGGGAATATCATTAACTGGAGCTGTTTCCGTTGAAATTGTTTGTTCCGTGAGGTTAACAATTTCAGTTGCATTTACATTGGCTGTTGCAGAAAGTATAGCAACTGCACAAAATGGAATTAATTTCTTTAGAAATAATTGCTTCATGGGGTATAGAATTTTGTTAAATCAAAACTACCCTGTATAAAAATCATTTCAAAGCAAAGCCGCATGTTTAACTACTCTAAACCAGCGGTTTAATCCCATTGTAGATTTACGAATGATATTTTACCACTTTTTATCAATTGCTTTATTATCATAGGTTTGATCCATAGTAAAAAACACTTATTCCCATTTTTTAATTAAAAATGTGAATAAATAGTTTCATAAATAATGGCATATCAAGGCAATATCTTACCAGCTAAAATAAACCAGGAGAGTTGGAGTTATAGGTTCTTAAATTTACTTGGCTACACTGATCCGCACTTTTTTATTTTTTATTTTTTGGTCTTTTATCAATTGTAATACCTTACTGACTTTGGATTTGCGGATGGCTACAAAAGAAAAGAAATCACTTACATCGATCAACCCTATATCTTCTTTTTTTAATTCTCCTTTATTAGAGAAAAAGCCCACGATGTCAATTTTATTCACTTTATCTTTTTTACCAGCAGATATATATAATGTGGACCATTTTGGTTTTTCGGGAATTTCAATATTATCCGGAATAGTTATTTCCTGGATATTACCGCTTACATAAGATGGCAGTCTCTCTTCCGGTGACAAAATAAGGATTGCTGTTCCACTGGCATCCATCCTGGCTGTGCGGCCATTACGGTGGGTAAATGCTTCTTCGGTTAAGGGTATATGATAGTGAACGATGTAACGGATATGCGGTATATCAAGCCCTCGGGATGCAAGATCGGTAGTAACAAGAATATTGGAACTGCCATTCCTGAACTTACTCAATGCCGCTTCTCTTTCCTGTTGTTCCAGTGCGCCATGGTAAAATACATTTACAATTCCTTTATCTTTTAAAAGATCACTTACGCGGTTTACAGCTTCGCGATGATTGCAAAAAATAATTGTTGGCCGGTTACCTAACAGGCAAATTAAATTAAATAAGGTTTGAATTTTATCCTTATCATCAGCTTTTACAAATTGAATAGCCAGCGCTTCCGGTTGTTCACCACTCAGAAAATTAAGTTTCTCCGGGTTATCCATTCCGAGAAAGCCAGGAATTTTTTCCATATCGGTTGCGGATGTCAGTATTCTTTTTTTAAGAGACTTTAAAGATCCGGTAACAAAGGATATTTCATCCTGGAATCCCAGTTCAAGTGATTTATCAAATTCATCCAAAACCAGCGTTTCAATATTTTCTGTTTTTATATTCTCCCTGCGGATATGATCTGCTAACCTACCTGGCGTTCCAATAATAAGGGCAGGTGCTTCAACAAGGTTCCGTTCTTCTGTTTCTCTTAAATGTCCACCATAACAGCAGGTAACTTTAAATCCTGATTGTAAGCTTTTAAAAACTTTTTCAACCTGTAAAGCAAGTTCACGGGAAGGTGTAATGATCAGTGCCTGCGTATGTGATAAATTGGGATCCAGTTTTTTCAATACTGGGATTAGAAAAGCCAGCGTTTTCCCGGAACCCGTAGCGGATAAAAGTATCAGGTCGCCATCTTTTTCTGCCGCTTCAATAAATGCTTCCTGCATTTCATTAAGGGCAGAAATATTTAACTGGTTAAGAATTTTTTTTATCGAAATCGATTTATGTTGCATGTTGCAAAATTATTGATAAACGTCCACCATCCGGAAGTTCATTTTTTCTTAGAACCAAAATTGTATATTGAATATCTTCATGCCCATGAAAGCGGCCACAGTACAGGAAATTAAACAAGAATTGTCAACGCTGAAACAACAAGAGCTATTGGCAATTTGCCAGCGACTGGCAAGGTTTAAAAAAGAAAATAAGGAATTACTAACCTATATTCTTTTTGAATCTTCCAATGAACAAGGATATGTTGACAGTATTAAAACGGAGATTGATGAACAGATGGATGCCATTAATAAAACGCATATTTATTTTGCCAAAAAAAGCATCCGGAAAATTCTCAGGCTTGTAAATAAATATTCGCGTTACAGTGCTTCAAAGCAAACAGAAGTGGAGCTGTTGATCTATTTCTGTAAAAAATTAAAAACATCCGGCATTCAATTGAATAAAAATCCTGCATTGAAAAAACTTTATGAAAACCAACTGGCAAAAGTTAAAAAATTAATGGTGGGTTTGCATGAAGACATACAGTATGATCTTAACAGGGAGCTGGAAGATTTATAAACTTTTTTCAACTTTTACATCCAGCGCTTTAAATTCCTGGTGGTATTTTTTGGGTAAAACCATCTTTTTGATAAATCCATCCAGTTGTAGTACCCGGCTTAATTTATAAACGATAAGGACAGGAGATAGCATAGAAAAATTATTCATTCCAAGCAATGATTTTACTTTTTTGGGTACAACCATTGCCTGTCCTTGCAACAGGATCCAATACCTCACTTTACCCAAATGTTTTTTATACTGGCTATACAGGTCTATGGTATATTTGGATTTTTCCATATCGTTTTCCATATGTTCATCCCTTACATTTAACCAGGAAGAATATGTAGATGGAAGCATTTTCAGATTCATCCTGATTCCCATTCTGTAAAACACATTATATACTTCTTCTTTCTCCGCTAATGTCATTTTCCGTTCCATTAATTCAAATGATGCAATGGAATAATAGATCAGCATAAATAATACATCTCTGTAGGCCCAGTCTGGAATTTTTGATCCCCTGTTATTTTCAACTGTTGCATGAATAGCAGTGATCTGGTCGATAGCTTTTAAAGCTTTATCATTGCTGGAGAATACAATCCTCCTGGCATAACTAACGGTACTAAATAAACGCCCAAGTGGATCGGTAGGTAACCTGCCCGTAAAATAAAGCCAGTCAACAGCCTTGTTTAAAGCAAATTCTGCAGCCGCCCCGGCGAAAATAAAAAGCACCGTGTCGGCTTTACCCCATATGGTACGCACAATGGATTTTTCATCAACAAATTGTTCCATGGAATAAAATTATCAAGAATTCAATTGTAAAACCTTATATTCTCCCAACTACATATTGCCAATATATGTTAAAGGTTGGCGTAATTTTTTTATAAAGTAATGAGCATGAGCAGATTAATAATTGTATCGAACCGTTTACCATTTTCAATTGATAAAAATGAAGAGCAGCCTGTTTTGCGCCAAAGCTCAGGGGGACTTGTTTCTGCGCTGGTAAGTTATTTTGAAAAAACAGGAACTGCCGCATCCAGATTCAATGAACATATTTGGGTTGGTAGCGTGGATTTTTCTCCACAGGATTGGGAAAATGTATCAGACCAATCAAAAACAAGTGATTTTACAGTAGAACCTATTTTTATTGATGATGAAATTTATGATCAATATTATAATGGTTTTTCCAATTCAATTCTCTGGCCTTTATTCCACTACTTTCCATCACTGGCAGAATTTAATGAATCCTATTACGAAGCATATATACAGGTGAATTTTAAATTCGCCGAAAAAATTCTTTCCATTGCAAAGGAAGATGATGTAATCTGGGTACATGATTATCAACTCATGCTGCTGCCCCAGATTCTGCGTAAAAAAAATCCAAACCTAACAATTGGATATTTTCTTCATATTCCATTTCCGAGTTATGAAATATTCAGGTTGTTATCCACTTCCTGGAAAAGTAATTTGCTGCAAGGTATTTTAGGCGCGGATTTGATTGGATTTCACACGCATGATTATGTCCGTCATTTTATTCAATCTTCAAAAATGGTTTTGAAGGTAGACGAACAATTCAATAATATTCAATACCAGGGAAGGCATATTAAAGCAGACCTTTTTCCACTCGGTGTTAATTATGAAAAATTTAATGAGGCCGGAAATGACGAAGATGTTATCTCTTTAAGAGAAGGTATAAAAGATAAAATGCCCGGCACTAAAATTATTTTTTCTGTTGACAGGCTGGATTATTCAAAAGGCCTGATGAACCGATTACAGGGTTTTGAATATTTCCTGGAGCAATATCCCGAATGGATTGAGCGGGTTGTATTTATTTTTAACCTGGTACCATCACGAGATGCCATTCCGGCTTATATGGAAGGTAAAAGCCTGATTGAAGAAAAAGTTAGTGAAATAAATGGCAGGCTGGCCACATTAAACTGGCAGCCTATAATTTATCGTTACAATCATTTGTCGTTCCAGGAATTGGCAGCGCTATACCAATCTGCAGATGTTGCATTCATCACACCTTTAAGAGATGGAATGAACCTGGTGGCAAAAGAGTTTGTTGCGAGTCGCACCAATCATGATGGTGTTTTGATCCTGAGTGAACTGGCCGGTGCTGCCAGTGAATTAGGGGAAGCCGTACTGGTGAATCCAACCGATACAAAGGAAGTGGCAATGGCAATCAATACTGCGTTAAAAATGCCGCCGGATGAACAAAAGTTCAGGATGGAATTGATGCAAAAAAGATTACAACAATATGATGTGGTCAGGTGGGTAAAGGATTTCCTGGAACAATTAGATAACATTAAAAAAGAGCAGGCAAATCAAAGCGTTAAAATGCTTGATGAAGGCAATATTGCTAAAATTAAAGCTCGATTTAAATCGGCTGAAAAAAGATGCATTTTACTGGATTATGATGGAACGCTTTCCGCATTTACCAAAAACCCTGCTCATGCAAAACCCAGTGATGAAGTAATAAAGCTCATAAAGGATCTAACAGCAGATATTAAAAATGAAGTAGTGATCATCAGCGGAAGAGATCCTGATACATTGAACGAATGGTTAGGTCATTTGCCAGTTCATTTAGTAGGAGAACATGGCGGATTTATAAGAATAAAAAATACGGATACCTGGGAGAAACAATCAGCTACAAGCCCGGAGTGGAAGGACCAGATCAGGCCAATCCTGGAATTGTTTGTTGCCCGTTGCACAGGTTCCTTAGTAGAAGAAAAAAAGAATACACTTACCTGGCATTACCGGAATACGCACCCTGATCTTGGATTTATACGTTCCCGTGAGTTGCTAAATAATTTATCGCATTTGACTGCTAATACACCACTGCAGGTGATTGATGGTAACAAAGTTTTGGAAGTTCGTTTGCAGGGAATAGATAAAGGACTTACCGCATTAAAAATGGTGAAGCTTTTAGATCCTGATTTTATTATTTGTTTGGGTGATGATACTACAGATGAAGATATGTTCAAGGCACTGGATGATATTGCTGTTACCATAAAAATCGGAACACAGGGAACAGCAGCTCAATATAGTATTCCATCCCAGTTAGAAGTTTTGCCTTTACTGCAACAATTTGTCAATAAAGAAACCAACCAGCATAACAATATTCCGCATATGCAAAGGGATTAATACTGTAAGTTTCTTTTCAAATTAATTAATGATTAATACCTTTTATTTACTTTAGTTGCCTATGGCAACACTCATCTCTGGTATAAAAACACTGGTTAATACACGTAAAGAGACAACTTTACTCAAAGGAGCAGCATTGGCGCAGCTTCCTGTAATCAATGATGCCTATCTACTTATTGAAAATGATGTAATCGCTGAATTTGGCAGTATGAAAGATCTGCCTGCGATTGCGGCTAAATTTCCCGCAAAAGATATTTATGATGCAGAAGGAAGATTTGTATTGCCAGCCTGGTGCGATTCGCATACGCATATAGTTTATGATGGCAGCAGGGAAGAGGAATTTGTTGATAAGCTCAAAGGATTAAGCTATGCAGAAATTGCAGCAAGGGGTGGGGGTATTTTAAATTCAGCCAGGAAGGTGCAGGAGGCCAGTGAAGATGCTTTATTTGCGCAAGCATGGCAAAGGTTGGATGAGGTAAGCAGAATGGGCACCGCAGCCATTGAAATTAAAAGCGGTTATGGATTAACGGTAGAAGCGGAATTAAAAATGCTCAGGGTCATTAAAAAGCTCAGGGAAAAATCAGGTCTGCTCATTAAATCCACTTTCCTGGGGGCGCACACTTATCCACCAGCTTATAAAGAAAATCACCAGGGTTATATTGACCTGATCATAAACGAAATGCTGCCGGTCATTGGCCGGGAAAAACTGGCAGATTACATCGATGTTTTTTGTGAAAACGGATTTTTTTCACCAGGTGAAACGGAAACTATTTGCAGAGCAGGCATGCAATACGGATTAAAACCGAAGATCCATGCTAACCAACTCTCCTTATCCAAAGGAACCGAAACAGGGGTAAAACTAGGCGCTGTTTCTGTTGATCATTTAGAAACAATGGATGATGAAGCCATTAGCGCCTTAAAGAATTCAAATACGATCGGAACCCTGTTACCCACAGCCGCTTTCTTTTTAAGAATGCCATTTCAACCGGCCCGTAAATTAATTGACGCCGGTTGTGCTATTGCGTTAGCAACCGATTTTAATCCTGGGTCAAGTCCGGCCGGTAATATGAATTTTGTAATTTCTTTAGCTTGTATACAAATGAAAATGTTGCCTGAAGAAGCCGTTAACGCGGCAACAATAAATGGAGCCTATGCTATGGAAGTTAATGAGATGGCAGGCAGCATAACAGCAGGTAAAAAAGCAAATTTAATAATAACAAAACCTGTTCCTTCCCTGGCATATTTGCCATACAGTTTTGGTTCAAACCTGGTTGATAAAGTAATGGTTAACGGACAATTTATTTCCTGATACAAGCGATTATTTAATTCTTATCTTCCCATTCAACTTTTCTGCGAAGCAATATGAAGCATTTTAAATGGTATAGCAAACAGGATATATTATCCTTAACAACTTTACGCCGTTTCGAAACAAAAATGGGAGAAACTATTCAGTTCATAAACAATATAAACGATTGGACAACTGCCATTCAAAACCATCCCGCACATTATGTATTATTCGGCATACCGGAAGACATTGGGATTAAAGGCAATTGTGGTAAGGGTGGGGCTGACACAGCCTGGATTCCTTTTTTGCAAAGTTTCCTCAATATTCAAAGCAATGATTTTTTATCTGGCGAAGGTATCCTGTTGCTTGGTCATTTTGATTTTGGTGATATGCAATACCTGATAGATTCTAATGCACAAGGCCCCGAAGAAAAAATTGAAGCTTACAGGCACGCAGTAAATGCTATTGATGATGAAGTAGAGCATTTAACAAAAATAATTACAGAATCTGGCCGTATACCTATCGCTATTGGCGGAGGTCACAATAATGCATACCCGCTTATTAAAGGCTCTGCAAAAGGATGGCATAAAGCAGGCAAATTGCAGTTAGCACAGATCAACTGTATAAACCTGGATGCACACGCAGATTACAGGCCGATGGAAGGTCGGCACAGTGGGAATGCATTTCGCTATGCCGAAGAAGATGGTTACCTGCAGAAATATTGTATAATTGGATTACACGAAAATTATTTGCAACAGAATGTTTGGGTTGATATTGTAAATAATCCATTTATGGATTGTATTACCTATGAAGACATTTTTGTACATGAAAAAAGAAGCTTCATGCAATCTGTAGCACATGCCACCGGGTTTACAGAAGATACCTTAACAGGTATTGAACTTGATCTTGATTGTATTGAAAATGTGTTGAGCAGTGCAGTTACACCCTGTGGATTCAGCACTTTACATGCAAGGCAATATGTTTCCTTTGCAGCAATGGATGCAAAACCGGCATACCTGCATATTTGCGAAGGGGCAACCCGGTTAGCGGATGGTAATTCGAACGTTTCAACCGGCAAGTTGATAAGTTACCTGGTCAGTGATTTTATTAAAGCGCATGAGAAATAATTTGATAATTAGTTAATCAGTAGTGTCCGGTAAAAAAGATTGTTGATATTATCAATGTCATTGCCAGACTAAATTTCATTAAACTTTTTGGACACAGGCCTTGAAATTTCTTCTTCCACTTTTTTCTTGATAAAAAAGTGGAGCAA
>CAMPGG010000059.1 GCA_946885335.1 uncultured Chitinophagaceae bacterium | reverse complement strand
AGCAGGGTGAAATCCGGTGAATTACTGGTGAAAACATTATTGAATAATCCACATAAAGTAAAAGCATTTGTAAGTGCATCGGGTATTGGCTGGTATGGACCAGATCCTGAAATTCCTAATCAGCAACCTTTTATTGAAACAGATCCTGCCGGAGATGATTTCCTTGGACAAACCTGTAAAATATGGGAAAACAGTGTGGATGGTTTGGAGAATGCAGGCATACGAGTTGTAAAGTTGCGCACAGGTCCTGTGTTTTCTTTGGAGAGTGGTATGCTGCCGGAATTTTTACGACCCATAAAATTTGGTATTGCCAGCATACTTGGAAATGGTAAACAGGTGATCAGTTGGATACATATTGATGATATTGCAAGGATGTACATTTATGCATTGGAAAATGAAAAATTACATGGTGTTTACAATGCGGTAGCACCTCAGCCCGCCACTAATAAAACAGTTGTATTGCAACTGGCTAAAACATTAAAAAATACTTTTTTTGTTCCGGTCTATGTGCCATCGTTTGTATTAAAGGCAATGCTGGGAGAATTAAGTATTGAAGTTTTAAAAAGTACAACAGTATCCCCTTCACGAATAAAAAATGCAGGCTTTGTTTTCCAGTTCCCTACTTTGGAAGCTGCCTTACGCAACCTGATAAAATGAACCGGGTTCTTGAAAGTGTAAAATGCATTCAGGGAAATAATTATAAGCCGGGTTCCAATGCCGTATGGTATATATTGGTAAATGCTCCCAATACGGCAAACTTTCCATTAAATGAAAGCGTATTTAATCTTAGATCAAGGATATCCGTTAGTAATACCTTTCTATATACAGGGTTCAGCGTCCCACCTTTTTGACCGGCAGGTTTATACGGTTCATATTGAAACTGCGGATCTACCAATGTGCCACGGGGATACATAATGCCAGGATTTCCTTTTCCCCGGATATCCAATTGTATGGGATGCCTCAAACCAATGGTATGACCATACTCATGCGCAGCAGTCGTAGAACCTTTGTATAAATTTTCTTTTAAAAAATAACCGGAATTACAGTTAATATCATCTACAAAAGAAATATTGCCTGGGGCAAAGTCTTCTATTCGAAAGAAATTATTTTGTGGATTTACATCGCTGTAAATTTCTTCGGGGTGAATGTTTGGTTGAAAGGACCAGTTGATGCGAAAGACAATGCGCAAATCGTTTTTTTGAAATGGTATAATGGCTGCGGGTTCATTCCACATGGTTTCAATTTCTTCAGCAATTTCTTTTGAAATCATTTCATCCGCATGGTTACCATAGGTGATGATGTTGGAGCGGATTATTATTTGTTTCCCGGAACTATCAATTTCAACTTCTCCCATTAATCTAATTTGAGTGAAAAAACTTTTACCGGCTCAGTCTTGCCTTTTAATTCCATTGTGCCGATTTTATTGATCTCGTAACCAGCAGGCTGATAAAAATCTTCCATAAAATCTTCTGACAATACAAAATTTTCATTCAATTCATTGCACATACTTCTTATACGGGCGGCGGTATTCATCGTATCGCCGCTATAGATCAATTCTGTTTTTATTTCGCCAACGAAACCCGCTGTTACCTCACCTGCATGTATACCCGCTTTAAAGTCCGGGGAAGTACCATATTTGTCAATGTATTTTTCTTCCCTTCGCTTCAATAAGTAAAATGCATTGCGTAGAAATTTTAATGCTTTGATCTTGTTTTCCGGCCTGTTCAACCAGGATATCACAATTTCATCACCTACATACTGGTAGATCATTCCATCATTGGTTAATACAGGTATGGTTATATCCGAGAAAAAATCTTTCAGCATATTGAAGTACTGTTCGTGGCCCAGGTGTTCTGCAATGGTTGTTGCTGAATTGATATCAAGAAAAATAAAGATCCTGTTTTCCTGGCGTGGATTATTGTATTGCCCGGTAAGCATGCTCCAGAACATACCTGGTCCAAACCGGTGTGTAATATCAATAAACACAATGGATAGAAAACTTAAAACGATAAGATCTGTAAAAAATACCAGGAATGTATTGGTGAACATTACCTTGGTAAAAAAACTCTCAGTGAAATCTGCCAGATTACCGGCACGGTATCGTAAAATATAATAGAATGCAAGAAAGACAAATGATACTAATAAGAAAAGTAAGAAGGCCAGGATTAATTTAAATAAAATAGTTGCCCAGGTTGGAAATCGATTAAATGCATTCTTGAAATAAAAAACCAGGGCGGAATTAATGATAAAGCCCATTAACCCGAATACGAGCACGAACTTCCAAAGTTCAACGACCACACCAAGGTCATTGCGTACATTTATCAGGTTGTAAAAAAATATAAAGCCGAATACCATCCAAAGAATGGTAAGACCAATGACAGTACGTAAGCGGAAATTTAAAAGCTTTCTGGAGAACATATGTTCCCTCAAATTAGCAAATGTTGTGCTAACCCGGAAATGCCCCATTAAAAGGCACTAAACCAGCATCTGATTAGTTTCTTACCGGCTTACCGCTTTTCAATACGCTTTGTATTCTTTCAAGTGATTTCTTTTCTCCACATAAACTCAGAAAAGCCTCTCTTTCCAGGTCTAGCAGGTATTGCTCTGAAACAAGGCTTTGTTCACTTAAATCGCCACCGCACATTACATAAGCCAGTTTTTTGGCAACCAATGAATCATGTTCAGTTGCATAGCCGGCCTTCAACATACCATTGATGCCTGCATATAAAGTTCCCAAACCGGTTCTGCCCAAAACACGAATATCTTTTCGCTGAACGGGTGTGACATATCCACTTTCATAAATTTCCAAAACTGATTTTTTTGCTTCAGCCACCCTGCGGTCCTGGTTCATGACCACTTCATCCAAGCCTTTGCGATATACACCTATATCAAAACCTTCCTGTGCGGAAGTGCCGACTTTAGCTGTGGCAATAGTGAGGAACCTGTTCTTTAATGTAATGGTTTCGGGTTCATCCATGTGCATTTCATCACTGGCTCGTAAAACAAATTCTTTTGTTCCACCACCACCCGGAATAAGACCTACACCTAATTCAACCAGGCCAGTATAAGTTTCAGCTGCGGGGCAACATTTATCCGCATGCAAACTCATTTCACAGGCACCACCCAGCGCTAAACCATGTGGAGCCACCACCACCGGAATGGATGAATATCTAACCCGCATCATGGTATTTTGAAACATGCGTATGGCCAAATCCAATTCATCATATTCCTGTTCAATGGCCAGCATGAATATCATTCCTACATTGGCACCTGCACTAAAGTTGCCACCTTCATTGGCAATGACAAGGCCTTTGTAATTTTTTTCAGCCATTTCAATTCCTTTCATGATGCCTGAAAGAACATCACCACCAATGCTGCCCATTTTTGTTGTCCATTGTAATCCAAGAACATCATCACCCAAATCATAAATACGGCAACTATTATTTTTCCAGGCAATCTTTTCCTGGAAATTACTCATTACGATAAATGCTTCTTCTCCTTTTACCGGGTTATATTTTTTTGTAGCTGGATCATATACCAACCTTCGCCCGTTCTCAATTTTATAAAAACTTTTATTACCACCGGCAATCATTTCTAAAACCCAGGGAGCAATGGCATAGCCAGCTTCCTGCATGGCTGTTATTGTTTTTTCCACTCCTAATACATCCCAGGTTTCAAATGCACCGATCTCCCAGCCAAAACCAGCTTTCATTGCATCATCAACGCGATAAATTTCATCACTGATCTCTGGTATTCTATGGGAGATATAAGAAAATAAACCATAATGAAAATGCCTGTAAAATTCACCTGCTTTATCTTTTCCGGCAACCATTGCTTTTAAACGCTGATTTAAATCTTCAATCGGCTTTGCCGCTTCAATCGTTGCAAATTTTGTTTTTACTCTTGGTTTATACTCCATGGTTTGAAGATCAAGAACCAATATTTCTTTTTCTCCGCTGGCCGATTTTGTTTTCTTAAAAAATCCCTGTCCGGTTTTATCGCCCAACCATTTGTTCGAAACCATTTGCGTCAACCATGCGGGTATTTCAAATTGCGAACGGGCTTCATCCTGCGGACAATTGTCATAAACACCCTTAGCTACATTTACTAAAGTATCAATACCTACAACATCAGCCGTCCGGAAAGTTGCCGACTTTGGTCTGCCTATGATGGTTCCCGTTAGTGCCTCTACTTCGTCAATGGAAAGATTTAATTTTTCAACCAGGTTAAAGATCGACATCAAACTAAATACACCGATCCGGTTGGCAATAAATGCCGGTGTGTCTTTGGCTAATACAGTTGTTTTTCCTAAAATAAGGTCACCATAATGCATCAGGAAATCCACTACTTCTGGTAAAGTATGCGGGGTTGGAATGATTTCCAGTAATCTTAAATATCGCGGGGGATTAAAAAAGTGCGTTCCACAAAAATGTTTTTTAAAATCTTCACTTCTTCCTTCGGTCATCATGTGAATAGGAATGCCCGATGTATTTGATGTGATCAGTGTTCCAGGTTTTCGGAATTGTTCAACCTGTTCAAATATTTTTTGTTTGATATCCAAACGTTCAACAACTACTTCGATGGTCCAGTCACAGGCTGCAATATCCTTCATATTGTCCTCAAAGTTTCCCGTGCTTATGCGCTTTAATACATCTTTGGAATAAATGGGAGAGGGGTTGGATTTTACAGCAGCAGCTAATGCATCATTCACTATCTTATTTCTATCCGCTTTTTTATCGTCTTCCTGTTTGGCAGGTATATCTAACAAAAGAACCTGTAATCCTGCTCCTGCAAAATGACAGGCAATCCTGGAACCCATTACACCACTTCCTAATACCGCTACTTTTTTTATGATTCTTTTCATTATATAATTTTATTTATCAGCGCAGGGATTAAACAAAAAAGGTAAATAGTTGCATAACTAACTATTTACCCCGAAGATAGAAAATTGGAATGGAATTAAAAAAGCTCCTTTATGAGGAGCTTTTTATTTATTTTTTTTGATTACCTGTTTTCTCAGGCTTTGCTGAATATTGCTGTACATGATAAATTTTACCGGCATTATTCAGTCGCCATGTTTCATGTAATTTCATGGAATCTTTTTTCCCATTTTTTGTTGTTGTTTCTGTTCCCCAAACACTTACCCAGGTTTCATTTTTTTCATCAACTGTTAATGGCACTACTGCTTCAAGTTTACTTGAAATGGTATCGTAATTATCCCTGTATTGCTGGCTGACCGTAATGATGCTGTCGCGATTTCCTTTCAGTGTAGATCCATCAGCAAATACCATGGTCACTGAATCTGCAAATGCATCTTTCGACTGGCTCATGTTTCCACTATCCCAACTTTTCCAAACATTTAAAACAGTTTGTGCATGTTGAGCATTACCTACTGAAAATTGATCTGCATACGATGCAGTATATGGATAATTTACTGAATCTGTTTTTGCAGAATCTGTTGTTGATGGACCAGGCCCAATGGCACCCACCTGGTTATTCTGATTACCAGTTTCATTTTCACAGGCTATTAAAGTGCCTAAAGCAATGAAAAAAAACAACTTTTTCATGTTTATAAATTTAATATGATTTAAAAATTAAGAATGAAGATTACTTCATGTATTCCATTTTACCGGCTCAGATTCTTTATATGCAATTCGTATTCCTTTATAGCCTTTGCATTACTTTTTAATCCAATACTTGTACTGATACCGCTTACCAAAATTTTTACCAGGTAATTGAAAATGGATCGATCCTGCCATCTTTCAAAAAAAATGATGCCAGTTTTTTGTTGAAGATTGTGACTTCGGATTAAAAAATTATTAGCAATGAATGAGGAAATTTTTTCACCCATTGAAGTTTTGTCATTATCATTTTTTTTAACCTGCACTTTTAATTTATGATACAGCATTTTCATTTCTCCCCTTGCTGCATAATTATTTCCTGTTGCATGTAACCACAGGGAATCAAGTGTACCTGAATTGATTTTTACCTGCGTTATTGGAACCAACACCTGGTTAACAACCGAAGCATCTTCTAATGCAGCTTGCATGGCTAATGTAAAACCTGCAAGGGAATCAAGATAAGACTGGTGAAATTGAAGATTCAATAAACCTTTATCAAACAGGCGGCCCTTTGCGTGTATTCTCAAAGAATCATTTTTGTCTATGTTTAAATTTGTATAAGGACCGGAATGAACGGCTAATGATGTAAAAAATATAGTGCCGGTGTCTTTTGTTTTTTCACTTAATTCAGCATAAGTAATACCTGAACGGGTAAGATTAATGGAATCAATTTGGAAAGGCTTTGGATTTTTTTGCAATGCAATAGTTGGCAAATATTTTATGGGGACTTGTTTACGGGGAATCAATTTATTTCTGAAAACAGAAATATCAGCTTTATCAGCCTTTATGTTTCCTATTTCTAGAATGCGATCGTCTAAATATTTTTCAATTTGAATATCACTGACAGTTAATGCGCCGGTCTTTGCCAGCAAATAATCTGATTGATAAGGTTGTGAAGAAATGTAATTTTCGCGATCAAGCAGTGGCCTGTAATTAAATGAATCAAGTTCAATTAATTTTTGTGCATGATTATATCTTCCATTATACCAACGCATCATTGCGTATGTATCCTGCATTTTACCGGTAAGTCGCGAAATGGTAAGGGTTGGACTGTTTTTTAAGTATTGCAATAAACTTTTATTACCTGAACCAAGATCCAGGTTATTGATTTGAACAGAATCCAGGGTTATACCTGAAGCACCGGATAATTGAAATGGAATAGGATTTACAAAATATGCATGACGAAGTAAGGCATTCCAATTTGAAGAAGGATTTTGTTTTTTTGAAAAGCCGATATCGTTAATGGATAACCGTAATTTTCCTGAATCGACGCCCCATCTTTTGTTTTCATTTGTAAAAACCAGGTTATTTGATTCAAGGGATAGTTGGTCTATATTAATATCTTGACCTTTGCTGTTTATGTTTGTTAATTCCAGGTAACTGTTTTCATCTTTTAATCCATGCATTGTAAGTTCCTGGCTGTTATCCGTTGAAACATTTTTAAAAAATATTTCAGGTTGCAATAATTTGATGTTCTGTACATACGCGGATGGCAGACTGAAAATGGAAGAATCCGTGCTGCCTGTTTTCTGTTTGCTTGAATAACGGAGGACTGGTTTGTAAATTTCAATGGTATTAAACGAATACTGATTTTGCAGTAAAGAATTAATCGATGGCGTAAACTTCAATGATGGCATTGCAATATAGAGAGAATCATAGGGGTTGTTTCTTTCTACAAATACTTGTTGTAATAAAGATGGGCGTCCATCCATTATAGTGAAGCTACCTGCCTGTAACATCAAATCTTTTGTTTGTGTGCTGAACTGGTCGCCACTGAACGAAAGATTTACAAAAGCAGGTTTTTCATTGCGCAAGACGCTGAGTTTATCAGCCTTTACCCAATGCAAATTCATATTTAATTTTATAGAAGGCAGGTCGGTGCTGATCCGTGTATTTTTTCCGGAGATGTTGTGGATATTGATTTCTGTTGTTGATTGTTTAGCACTCCTTTTTATTTTTGTTGGCAGGTAATAAATATTTCCTTCACTCCAGCTAACACTATCAACACTAAATTTTTTAAGTGCTTCGTTTATGGAAAGATTCGTTACATAAACATCATTTAAAAGCGCTACGGATTGATTCTCCATATCATTTACCGTTACGGATTCAGCATGAAGTTGTTCTCTTCTCCCGGCATAGGTAACATCACTTAGAATGATATTTAAATTATTTAACCGCATAGACCCTTTGGAAAAATCAAATTGTTCAATCGATCTTTCTATATGCCCGATGTTCTGCGAGGAAACAAATTGATTACTCCTGATGGAAAAATTAATATTTTCCAATTCAAAACTTTTTTGATCTTCCAGGTCAAGCCTGAATTGTCCATTCATTATTTCCAGTTGATCAACTTCCATCAATTCATCTATACCTGCCAGGGCATGAAAAAAAGATTGTTTACTTTTTCGCTGGTTTATTTTTATATAGGAAATGCGGGGATTATACAAAACAGCTTTTTCAGCTACAATCGTCCGGTTGGCCAAAAGATTCTCCCAGGATAACCCTGTTATTTGTAAAAGTGGAACATCAATGTTCCTGATATTCCTGTTGGATACCTGGTTGGTAGGTGAAAGTGAAAAATTATTAAGCCTGATCGTATTGTTTCTTAATTGTATACTGTCAAATTTTATTGCTGTACTGCCATCCCTTGTAACCATATCATAATTGCGAATGGCAACATCAATTCCACCCATTTGTATTGGTTTCGCTGCGGCATTGTCAATACTGAAATCATAAATAAAAAGATCGTTTCCTTGTGAACTGAATACGACAGGATTATTATCGCGGGTGGTGGTGATCTCCACATTGGCATTGCTTAAACCAGCAAATTTTATTTCCATGTTACTGCCAACTTGCCTCAGTACTTCATTTAACTGGAAAGGTTGATTTTTACGAGCTTCACTCTTGCTTCTAAGTACAAGCGATAAATTAAATTCAGGATCCTGGCAATAAACAGAATCGGCTTTAATCAGGTCATCATTTGCTAAAGCGGCAAAATCAAAATTCAGTAGTTGTAATTTGCGAAAAAACATATCGAAAGCGACCTTGCTGGTATCAGATTTTTCTCCTGAAACCCTGCAATTATCAATTTCAATTTTCTTATCCTTTACATTCATCTGGAAGGCGTCAAAACTTAATTTATGCCGGCCACCAGGAAAAGCAATCTGTTGGGAATGTGTTCGTAAAATAATATTATCGCTAAATAGAAATTTGGCAGTGTCTTTTTGCTGCACATCGTTTACCGTTATATTATCAACCTCTAAAAATATATGAGAGATATCAATGGGCTGCTCTTTGGGTTGTAATGCGTTTACTAAACTAAACCGGCCTTCAATAATTTTAAAATACCTGATTTGGAGAATATTCAAAGCATCTTCGATGGAGCGATAAATGTTTCCCATTTCACGGGCGATGGAAAATTCCTGGTGAATGATACTGGTGTCATCGTCATTCATTTTATTATGCCGTAAATGCGTAATAATTACATGTGGAGTTATTAATGACAATGAATCGATTAATATTTCCTGCTTAAAAATGAGTGACCGGATCGATTTAACTTTTATTCTTAAATCCGCAACATTAAAACGATAGGAGTTTGTTGATGTGAGTGTATCTTCTGAAAAAAATTCTGCTTGTTGTAACCGAACGTTCCTGCTGAAGTAATTAAAGCTTACGCTTTTTACTTTTAACCTGACTTTCCCCTGTGATTGGGTTGAAACGATATTTTCAAAAAATTGCTCTGTATTATTTATAAACCAGAAGTGAAAAATTCCACCAAGAAAAATTAATCCCAATAGCACCAGCGCAAGGACATTGCTTAATTTTCGGTTTCGTGGAATAAAGGTTTCTTTCATACAATTGCCTGCACTAAAATCTTCCTGAAATATACCAATTAATAGGCTAAGCCTATGGAACAATATAGTTGTTCCAGCTTAAACGATCTTTAACGGCAATCTGTTGTTACAGTTATTTAACATTACTGCCAGGCAGCGTTAAATTAGCAGGGTTTATCAAGATTAATTTTCCACCAGGTTCTTCGGCTGTAAGGATCATACCATTGCTTTCTATCCCTTTTAATTTGCGGGGAGCCAGGTTTGCAACAATGACCACTTGTTTATCAATTAATTCTTCGGGTGTAAAATGTTGCGCAATGCCTGAAACAATGGTTCTTTTCTCAAACCCTAACGATACTTCCAGTTTTAAAAGCTTGTCAGCTTTGGCAACCTTTTCCGCACTTAAAATCGTGGCGATCCGGAGATCCAGTTTGTCAAAATCATCGTAAACAATTTCCGGCTTTAACGAATTTGTGTTTACTTCTTTATTTTCCATTGCATCATTGGTGACCGGTTTTATTGCATTAGCCGATCCTGATCTTAATTTTTCCACTTGCGCAAGTATTTCTTCATCCTCTATTTTTCTGAATAATAATTCCGGTGGACGTAAGCTGTAACCCACACTTAATAATTTCATTTTGCCGGCATTCTCCCAATCCAAAATTTTATCAACCACCTTCATCATGTGTATCATTTTTTTGGCGGTATCAGGTAAAAAAGGATTGATTAAAATGGCCAGATTTGCGGTGAGCTGCAGGGAGACATGCAGCGTATTATCGATCAGTAATTGGTTCTGTGGGTTTTCAGCCAATTTCTTAACGAGGATCCACGGCTCCTTTTTTTGCATGTATTGATTCCCTTTGCGGGCAAGATCTATTACTGAAAATAATGCATCCCGGAATTTATATTGCTCCAGTGATTGTTCAATTTCAATTTTTGATTTTTCTATTTCGCTGATCATTTGTTCATCAACAGCATCCAGCACACTGGCATGTAATGGGGGTACTTTCCCATTACATAATTTATGCATCAAGACAAAAGCACGGTTTACAAAATTTCCAAAAATGGCTACCAGTTCACTGTTATTTCTATCCTGGAAATCTTTCCAGGTAAAATCATTATCCTTTGTTTCCGGCGCATTGGCACATAGCACGTAACGAAGTACATCTTCAGCTCCGGGAAAATCCTTAACATATTCATGCACCCACACTGCCCAATTACGACTGGTAGAAACTTTTTCTCCTTCAATATTTAAAAATTCATTGGCGGGTACGTTATCCGGCAATACATAATCTCCATGTGCCTTTAACATGGATGGAAAGATGATGCAGTGAAAAACAATATTATCTTTCCCAATAAAATGAACAAGTTTAGTGTCTTCTTTTTTCCAGTAATCTTCCCAATGGCCGGTTAATTCTTTGGTAGCGGAAATGTAACCGATCGGCGCATCGAACCAAACATATAAAACTTTACCTTCTGCACCAGGGAGCGGAACTTTAACACCCCAATTGCTGTCGCGGGTCATTGCTCTTGGCTGTAAACCCTGGTCAAGCCAGCTTTTACACTGACCATATACGTTATTCTTCCATTCTTTATGTCCTTCAATCAGCCATTCCTGTAACCAGGGTTCGTATTGTTGTAATGGAAAATACCAGTGTTTAGTTTTTTTCTTAACCGGGATCGCATCGCTCAGTGCGCTGCGGGGATTGATCAGTTGTTCGGGGCTTAAAGATGATCCGCATTTTTCACATTGGTCACCATAGGCATTGTCATTCCCACAAACAGGGCAGGTACCAATTATATAACGGTCAGCCAGGAACGTTTTTGTTTTTTCATCAAAATATTGTTCCGTTTCTTTTTCTTCGAACAGTCCTTTATCGTATAAATTTTTGAAAAAATCAGCGGCAGTTTCATGATGCACTTTATTGGATGTGCGGGAATAAATATCAAATGAAATGCCCATTTGTAATAAGCTTTCCTTTATCTGTTCATGATATTTGTCCACAATTTCCTGCGGGCTTACACCTTCTTTCAAAGCCCGGATGGTAATAGGTACACCATGTTCATCGCTTCCGCCCACAAATTTCACATCTCTTTTTTTTGCACGTTGGTAACGTACATATATATCCGCAGGAATATAACAACCGGCCAGGTGACCGATATGTAAAGGTCCATTAGCATAAGGCAGGGCGGCGGTAACCAGTATTCTTTTATAATCACTCATTTTTCCAAAAATTCTTTTTTAATGGCTTTTATTCTTTTATTAAACAATTGGCAGGTAGTATTTTCCTGTTTTTAATATATGCAAGGCAAAAATGAAACAGGTAAGTTTGCAAAAATACTTTTATCAGGCCCATTCCCCAAAACACTGTTTTTAATACATTTTGATTATGGACAGAAAAAGCTTTATTCGTACCAGTTCCGCAATTGTTGCCGCATCCTGTTTGCCCAGGCCAGGACAAGCCATGAAGGAGGTGATTGATCCGGATAAAAAATTTCATATTCCACCTTATTTAAAAAGGGGGGACGTGATTGGGATTACTTCACCGGCAGGTTTTATAACAGAAGAAGACATGTTGCCTGCCATCCGGTTGATTGAAAGTTGGGGATTTAGAGTAAAACTGGGGACCTCCATTGGAAAGCGAGATTTTACATTTGGAGGAACAGATGAAGAACGTTTGCACGATCTGCAATACATGTTAAATACAAATGAGGTGCAGGCTATTTTGTGTGCCCGTGGTGGTTATGGATCGGTCAGGATTGTTGACCGTTTAAAATGGAACCATTTTGCAGCAAAGCCCAAATGGCTTATAGGATTCAGCGATATAACGGTATTGCATGCTCATATCAGTCGCCTGCATATTGCATCCATTCATTCGAAAATGACCAATAGTTTTCCTGATGACCCTGCTACGGCAGATAGTTTACAAATGCAAACCATAGAATCTATCAGGCAATCTATTACTGGAGAAAAAATGTTTTATGAAACAACTCCATCGGAATTTAACCGTACCGGAACAACAGTTGGCAGACTGATTGGTGGAAATTTACGAACGCTTGAAACACTTGCAGGTACTTCTTCTGATATTTTAACAGCTGGTAAAATTTTATTTTTAGAAGATACCGGGGAGTATATGTACAGCATTGACCGGATGTTTTGGAATTTAAAAAGAACCGGGAAACTTTCTACTTTAAATGGATTGATCATTGGCGGTTTTGGTGTAAAGCCAGATGATGAAGGAGAGGAGTTTGGTAAAACCATTTATGATGTTGTTATGGAAAAAGTAGCATCTTACAAATACCCGGTTTGTTTTCATTTTCCCGTGGGTCACCAGCGAAATAATTATGCATTGAAATGTGGCGTTGAGCACAGGTTAATTGTAAATTCCACCACTTGCACATTGGCAGAAATATAATTTTTTAAAAATTTATTTATGAAAACAAAGACCCCTCCTTATTTAAAAACAGGCGATACGATCGGGCTGGTTTGCCCGGCTGGTTATATGCCATTAGAAAAAGTGCAGGATTGTATAAATGCATTGGAAAGCTGGGGATATAAAGTAAAAACAGGAAGTACCATTGGCGGGCCATCTGTAAATTATTTTTCAGGAACGGATGAAGAAAGGCTTGCCGATCTGCAGAATATGCTGGATGATAAAAATATACATGCGGTTATGTGTGCCCGTGGCGGATATGGCATGTCCAGGATCATTGACCAGGTTAGTTTTAAAAAATTCAAAAAGAATCCGAAATGGATCATTGGTTTTAGTGATATCACCGTGATGCATTCGCATATTTTTTCTAATTATGGCATTGCCACATTGCATGCGCCGATGGCTGCAGCCTTCCAGGATAATGAATATCAAAATCCTTATGTTCAATCGTTGAAAAAGGCATTGGAAGGTGAGATCGCAAATTATAGTTGTTCAACACATGCGCTAAACCGGCAGGGAAAAGCCAGGGGTGCACTGGTTGGCGGAAACCTTGCTTTACTGGCTCACTGTGTGGGTACTGATTCCGATATAAACACAAAAGGGAAGATCCTTTTCCTGGAAGATATCGGAGAGTACCTCTATAATATTGACCGGATGATGAACCAGTTAAAACGAAGTGGCAAACTGGATAAACTGGCTGGATTGGTGATTGGAAAATTTTCGGATAACAAAGACACGGACAGGCCTATTGGTAAAAATGTTTACGATATTATTTATGAGTGGGTTAAAGATTTTGATTACCCGGTTTGTTTTGATTTCCCGGTAAGTCATGAAAAGGAAAATTATGCATTGAAAGTGGG